>VGKQ01000010.1 GCA_016866995.1 Candidatus Pacearchaeota archaeon | reverse complement strand
TCTTTAACTGAATTTTTAGCTGGGAAAAATGCAGACGGAACAGAGCATAGAGGCTATCTTTTAGTTGATGTTGTTGCAAAACTTGTTACAGATTTGAGGGACAGAAGCGGCAGAAGCGTAGTTCCTAAAATAAGGCCTTTCAATCCACAAGCTGCAATTTTGGAATTAATGGGCAAACCAAATTCGTACTGCCTTTAAATTTTTTATATTTAAACAAAATAATCCAGAGAATAGCAAGAAACCAGCCAGGCTTCATAAATAAAAAAACAAGAAAAATGACAGGAAAATTTGTGGATGAGAATGAGAAAATAATTGTTGCAATACTCACAGGAGCATTGACTGTTCTTCTTGCTGTTCTTATAGCTTTAATTTTTAATTTTAATCTTGTTGAAAATATTGTTTTATTCTGGATATTTACAACTTTATATGCTATATTTGCAATTTTGATTACTGGAAGCAAAATTGTGCCAAGACTAGTTGAGAAGCCGGTTTATGTTGAGAAAATAGTTGAAAAACCGGTTTATATTGACAAGCCATTTCCTATAATTCAGGAAGTTGTTAAAGAAATTCCTCTTCAAGTTCCAATTGAAAACAAGACAGTTGAAATTATAGAAAAACCGATTTATATGGAAAAAACAATAAAGCCCAGAACAAAAAAGCTTGAGATTCCTCACTACAAATTCATTGGCTCAAATCAAACTAGAAGATATCACACAAGATTTTGCAGATTGGGAAAATTAATAAAGAAAAAGTATAAAATTCACTCAAACAGCCAGGCTTTTTTCAGGAAAAAGAAATATAAACCCTGCAAAGTTTGCATAAAAAGAAGATGACAGCCTATGTTCCTTATGATGGAAGAACTCCGAGAATTCAGAAGCTTGAAAGAGAAATGATAGAAGCTGCAAGAAAAGTAGATGTGGTTACTTTTGTTTTGAGATGCAATTTACTTGGATTAAAACCTTCTCCTTATGGTGATTTGTATGCTCAGGGGGTTATGGAGCTTGGAAGAAGAAGGCAAAATATAACTAGAAATCCTGCTTATCAAAATGCTGTTAATTCCAAACCAGCAGAACATGAACAGCCAGAACCAGAAGATTACAGAAAAACAACAAAAATAAGTTATTCTAAATTTTTAAGATTGACAGATGCAAGCTTTGCAAATCCGCATGATGCATTTGATGAAACACAATATCATGAAAAAATGAGAATTTTGAGAGAGGCAGGATATGACAAGCTTATTATTGCTGGAGGAAAGAGCTGGCCTATTGAAAAGGTTAAAGTTTCAAGAGTTTTGTGGGCTTTTTCAAATACTTACTTGAGGGCTATGAGATGGGCTGAAAAACAGATGAAAGCTCAAGAACAAAAAGAAAAGAAAGAACCACGAATAATACCTGCACAACCCACACCAACAAGACAACATAAACAACCAGCAAGAACAAGAAGCAAAAAAATTGACAGGCAGCCTTTGCTTTTTCCTACTTATCATGGGAGCTAGTTAGCTTAATTTTAATTTAAATTAGCTTTCAAATAACCATTAATTAGTTTATTAATTAAGCAGCAAGGTTAGTTATAATACAAATCTTATTATCATTAATTTTATTTCTTCTTTCTCAAAATAAATTTATAATACTTAAATAACATAAAATTGTAAATAAATTATATTAAGAACAGTTAATTTTAGATAATTTTATTAATATATCTGATATTATTATAAACATGGGACTGAACATAGCTGAAATAATTCCGAGAAAAGTTGTTGAGTTTTCTGAATTGAAAGGGAAAACTATAGCAATAGATGCATACAATACTATTTACCAGTTTCTTTCTACTATCAGGCAGAGTGATGGAACTCCACTCATGGATAGCAAGAAGCGAATAACTAGCCATTTATCTGGATTATTTTACAGAAACATTAACTTGATGCAGGAAGGTGTCAAGTTGATTTATGTTTTTGACGGCGTTCCTCCTGAATTAAAATTCAAGACAAATATGAGAAGAAGTGAAATTAAGGATGAAGCAAGAGAGAAATACAAACAAGCCAGAGATGAAGAAGACATAGAGGGAATGGGAAAGTATGCGAGACAATTTGTTAGACTAACTCCCGAGATACTTGAAGATTCAAAAAAACTTCTTGAAGCTCTTGGAATTGCTGTTGTCCAGGCTCCAAGCGAGTGAGAAGTATATGTATCTGAAATTGCAAAACACTCTGCATATGCTGTTGGCTCGCAGGATTATGATTCATTATTATTTGGAGCTACAAGATTGATACAAAACCTGACACTTTCAAGAAAAAGAAAAACAGTTTCTGGATATATTTATATTTCTCCTGAAATGATTGAATTGGAGCATGTTTTAAATGTTCTTGGAATTAATCTTGAACAACTTATATGTTTAGGCATACTTGTTGGGACTGATTATAATCCTGGCGGAATCAAGGGGATTGGGCAGAGAAAAGCTCTTGAGATTGTGAAAAAATACAGATATCCTGTGCAAATTTTCAAATCAGTTGAAAATTTGCTTGAAAATCAGGAAAACAAGTTTGACTGGCAGGAAATTTTTTCATTGTTCAAAAATCCAGATATAGAAAAAAATCCCGAGATTAATTTTCCAAAATTAGACAGGGAGAAAATCAAGAGAATTCTTGTGATAGAACATGATTTTTCAGAAGAGCGAGTTACAAATGCTCTTGACAAGTTAAATCTTGCCTTGGACAATAGGAAGCAGAAAACTTTGTTTTGAAAACTCTGTTTTAAATTTTGTTTTAAATTAATAGTAACTTTAAAAAGTTTCTCTATTCTTCAGTTATTCCTTTTGTAAATATTTCTGCGATTTCTACATTTCCTTTTAATTTTTCCAAATTTTGCTCTTCTTCAAATTTTTTGTTTTCTTGTACTTGGTTTTCTTTTATTTTCTTTAAAAATTTTGACAAATAAATAGCAATTATAATAATAACTATAATTCCTGCCCAGATAATAAGTTGAACCCACCATGTCTGATAAATTTCCACAATTTTAATAATGACTTCGCCAATTTTTTTTATTGAGCCTGTTATTCCTAAAACAAGAGAAAAAGCTATCGATATAACCCAACTTACCCATTTTGAGAATGGAAGTGCGAGTTCTGCTAATCTTAAGATATAAATTAATATAAGGATAAATATTGCCAAAACAAGGAAAAATATTTTAGATATTGCAAATTCTTCTTTTAAGACAAAATTTGTTATTGGATCTAGATAGGGCTTGAGAAATCCTATTTTTTCATTTATCCATTCGATTCTTTCTTCTGCCTTGCTCTTGTACGGCTGCCACGCTTCCTCGCTTGTGTTAATCCCTTCCTCGCTTATTATTCCGCCTGTTTTGTTTTTTATAACATCTGCCGGGTTTTCCATATTCTGCAAATCTTCTATATCCTGCGCTTTGATAAGATTTGCAAATATAATTCCAGAAATCAACAATGCTATAATTAATATCACTTCTTTTCTCATTTTTTATCTTATTTTCTCTTTTAATTTATTGATAACAGAATTTTTAAACCTAATGGAGCTTTCAGCCTCATTTTTATTATATCTCTTTCCGTAATATTTAACTCCGTTTCTGAACTTCCTTATTTCATCAAGCATGCTTATTTCAAAATCAGTAAAATTAAGCTCTTTTAGATAGGAAACTTCTGCTTCGTGAGCATAATTTCCAGAGGCATAATAGCCATCAAAAATTATTTTTGCCCGTATTAATTCTATTAAAATATCATAAACCTGCTCTATAACATAATTAGCATTATCATCTGTAATATCCACTGCGTTTATTATCTGTTCAAAGAAAAAATTTCTTTTATCTGAATTTTCTATTAATGAGCTGGCTCTTTTTTTATCAGGCAGTGTTTTTCTTGCAATTCCTTCCTTTAAGTATTCACTGAAATTTTTCAAGATAAGTCAATTCCCCCCTTTAGTGTTATTCCATTCAGAATATTACTCTTTAAATTTATTTCTATATTTTTCAGGCTAGGATAAAACTGAAGATTTATCTTTCTTTGAACCAGTTTTTCATATTTTTCCAAGCTTATTTCCCTTTCTTTTGAGCCAATTACAGCAATATCAATATCCGAGTTTTCTATGTCCTCACCTCTTGAATAGCTCCCAAACAAAATTATTGTTGACAGGGGAAATTTTTCGCTTAAAAAATGAGATAATCCAGAAAGATAAATTTTTTTAAGATTGCTCACTCTTTTTAAGTTTTTAAAATCATCATTGCCGGAATTTGCCTTTATTTCATACAGAAAATTTTTTTCAATTTTAATTAATTCATGATTTTCAAGCTCTTTCAATGCTTTTGAAACTGCTGGTGCGGAAATTTTGAGTTTTCTTGAGATTTCCCTTACATGAAATCTTGCTGTAGGAAAATCAAACAGCAATTCCAGAATTTTCTCTTTTGTATCTGTATTCTTCATTGTTAATTTAACATTACAATTGTTAATTTATTTTTACTTATGTTAATTTAACATTACAATAGTTTATAAACCTTTCCAGAAGGATTTAAATATAAAACAGATAGCAAAAAGTTTAATATTACTTTTCTCATATTCTTATTATTTGTTTGAGATTTATAAATATTACTTATAATAAAAAAAGAAAAAGTAAAAAAATAAAAAATTATTGAACTTTAACTTTTTTACCAGTCATCGCTTCTGCCATTTTTACAGCACTTGCGACATTTTGTCCTTTTTCAATTGCTGCTTCTTGCTTTTCAAGTCCTTTTCTTCTTAGTCTTATATTGACTACCCACTTTCTTATCCATTCGCCTGTGAAGAAGATAAAGAATAATATTAATATTGCTAAAACTATTGTCAACAATCCTGCTAGAGCTCCTGCCCATGCGAAAGCCGTGGCGCCGACCACGAATATCCACCCTGCGACAATTACACTAAGCTTAGAAAAGATTGCAATTATGGCAAAACCTATTGTCATTATCCATACAACAGGTTTGCTAAAAGGTGTAGCTAAGTAGATAACATCCATGAATATTGAAAATATAATAACTAATGTTACAATTCCAATAATCAATCCACCAAGTCCTTCAAATCCATCAGGTACTAAATAAGGGGATATTACTGCATAGAACTGGCTTTCAGTCAACCATTTTTCTGATTCTGGTGCACTAAATGGAGTTAGCGCAGAAACAGCCATAATTAAACTTCCTATTTGCATTAGAAGAAGAACGCTGTAAACACCTAATTTTTTCCAATTCATTTTTTAACCTCCTTTCAATAATATAATTAATATTCCTATGCAAAGGGGTTTTATAAATATTTTGTTTTTCTATTTGAGATTTTTATCTTGTTTGAAGTGATAAAAATCTTATTATTTCTTTGAATAATAAAATAATATAAATTAATCACATATTAACTTTTTAGAAATTAGAAGAATGAATTATTAAGTTCAACATAAAATTTTTTATTGCTACACCTAAATTATATATATTAAAAGAAAGATAATTTTTTAGAGTTTATCTCATAATTATTCTATTAATTTTTAATTTTATTCTGAAAAAATATTTTTGATTTTTATCTGGGAAAAGTGGCAACTTAACGGCGAAAGGTTTATAAATGACAAAATTATAGATTGACTATGAATAAGAAAAAGGTGGCAATTTTTGTTACATCAATTTTGGCATTAATTTTAGTTTCAAGTTTTGTTCTTGCTCAGGAAGAACTTGCTGTTAATTCTGATGTTCAGAATGCTTTGAACAAAATTGCAGAGGTTGTAAATCCTATTGCACAATTTATTGTAGGGCCTGCTAAGACAATTGACTTGCTGTTTGTCAAGGTTTTATTCTTGATATTAATTTTTGGGGTTGCTTATTATGCTGCTGGGTTTACTCCTGGATTAAAAGACAGCACATTTTTTATGTTGCTTATTTCTGTAGTTATAGCATTGCTTGCGACAAGATTTTTAGCAACTCCTGAATTAATTACTTTTATATGGCTGCCTTCTGGAACAGCAGGGATGGCTTTTGCCACTCTTTTTCCTTTTGTATTATTTTTCTTTTTAATCAATAAAATAGATAATTTTATTATTACGAGAGTTGGGTGGGTTATATTTATAGTAATATATTTTGCCATGGCTATTTACAGATGGTATGATTTGGCACCAAAAGGAGGAGAGTGGTGGAATACTCTTGCTTGGTGGTATATGGCTATTGGTGTTATATCAATTCTTGTTCTAGTATTTGACAAGAATATTAGGGCGTGGATGATGCTGGCAGAATTAAAGGGAAAAACCTCCAAGAGAAATATTCTTCAGATGAGCAGATTTACAGAAGATTTAAGAGAATATGAAAAAGCAGCCCATAATTTAGCTTTGACTGACGCTCAAAGAAATACCGCAAAAGATGAAGCAAAGAAAATCAGAAAACAGATAGCAGAACTTGCCAGTGAGTAATTTTTTATTTTTTATCTTAGTTTTTTGTGTGCGAGAGCTATAAACTTGGGGAGATAAATTAATTCAGCTTAAATTTTAATTAAAAAATAACTGGCAATAATTATCAATAAATAATTCTAACAAATAACAGACAATAACTAAGTTAAAGAGCAGATAATTGAGAATAATCAAGTTTAAAATAAAATAATTCAAACTAATTCTGAAATTTTCACAAATATTTATAAATACCTCTTCTTTTAATAAAGAAGCAAAACAAGGAAAATAAAATGAAAAAAAGATGGATTATTCTTGCATTTTTATTTATTATTAACTTGAGTTTTGTTTCTGCTTATGATGGATGGGGGTGGTGGGGAGGAGGATTTGGAGGTGGAGGAGCTCCTCTTTCTTCTGGCGAGCAGATGATTTATGATTCAATCTCGTGGTTTCAGGTTGTGTTCGGCCCGTATCTTGAAGCTTTGTTCGGGCCAGGATATCTTCTCGAGAAAATGGCTTTATTGCTTGTGCTAATTTCATTTATTTATATTGCTGTGTCAAGAATTCCTCCTATTGCCAAGAATAAATCAGTTGTCTGGATTATTACATTGTCTGTTTCGCTTCTTGCAACCAGATTTTTCTCTGACATAGATTTATTTAGAGCTGTTCTTGTGCCTTATGAGATTTATGGGGTTGCTGTGGCTTCTATTCTTCCATTAATTTTATATTTCTTCTTTATAGAAAGTTTTGACTCTCATGTTATAAGAAAAATAGGGTGGATTGTTTTTATCTGCATATTTTTTGGGTTATGGGTTATGAGAATGGGAGAACTTGGAAACATAGCATGGATTTATTTTGCTGTTGCAATAATATCCTTGATATTTTTGATGTTTGACAAGGCAATTCATGCAGAATATATTTATCATTTTCTGATGAAGGCAGGAAAAGGATATGCAGGAGATGCTGCTATAAATCAGATTAGAACAGAGATGTTCAGGGCAGAGGATATGCTTGCAAATCCTCATGCGAGCGAGGAAGATAGGAAAAGAGCAAGAGGCATAATCAAGCAGTGCAAGAGAAGGATTAAGGAGATAGTTAAATCTGGAATTTAATCTCCTTAATTAATTCATCTTTAATTAACCTTAATTTAGCTTTTTATTGTTTAATTTAACTATTATATTTTTATCAACCAATATAAATCCATAGAAAATTAATAATTATTTATTAACAATTAATTAGTGTGACATTAACAATAAGGGTTGTAAGTTAATTTATCATAATTCTTTTATTTCTTCTATTATTAAAGATTAAATTTTCAGGAAAAATTTAATCTTTTCTGTATCCGACAATTTTTCTTTTTTTGCCTGTTCCCTCATATATTGGAACTTCTTCTGTGGCTTGTTTTACTTCTTGTTTCCCTCCAAGAGCAAGAGTCAAGCCAAGAATTATCAAGGCAATTCCAAGAATCATGATATAAACTGATTTAATTGATGAAGGAAGAGTAATTCCTAGCTTGGCAAGATTTACACTTGCAGCTGCAACTATTAATCCAATCAATGCTATAATATAACCAACAAGCTTATTCATTTTCACCTTTTTATGATATTTTTAGTTAATTGTGATTTATAAATATTTCTTTCTTAAATATTTATAGTTTATATTAGCTTATATTTGTCATGGGTTATTGTGTGTTATTTATTGTTTTTATTAATCAAGTCATTTAATTATATTATAATCAAATACCAAACAATTTTAAATATACATTATTTTAATTAATCATGGCAACTTATGATATAATTGGGGATATTGCAATTCTGAAATTTCCTGAGAAAACTAACCTGAAAGAAAAGAAAAAAGAAGCTTTAAAATTGCTTAAAGAACACAAGAACATAAAAACAATTTTGGAGAAAGCAGATAGGGTTAAGGGAAGATTAAGAATATCTAAGACTAGATTTATTGCTGGCAAGAATACTCGGGAGACAATTTATACTGAATCAGGAGCAAGATTCAAGTTAAATGTTGATGAAACTTATTTTTCTTCAAGATTGTCTGGAGAGAGAGCAAGAGTAGCTGATTATATTGCAGAAAAATCAAAGAATAATTCGAGAATTTTGGTTTTGTTTGCAGGAGTTGCGCCTTTTTCAATAATAATTGCGAGAAAATTGAAGCAGGAAGGAAAGAAAGCTGAGATTTATTCTGTTGAGATTAACAGGAAAGCTTCAGAATATGCTTTTGAAAATGTCAAGCTGAACAAGCTTGAAAATGTTGAGATAATCCAGAAAGATGTTAAAAAATTGAAACTTGAGGGAAAGTTTGATTTTATAATCATGCCTCGCCCCCAGCTTAGAGAAACTTTTCTGAAATATATCTGGAAATTCACCAAGAAAAATACAGAAATTTTTTATTATGATTTTGGAAAAGATGCTGATTTGATACTGGAAAAAATTGAGACAGAGGCACAAGGAAAAAAGAAAATAAAAATTCTTGAGTTCAGAAAAGCAGGAGATATTGCACCTTACAAATACAGATGGCTTGTTAGATTTATTGTGAATTAATTGTTATACTCGTGGCTTGCTGTTCAAATCAGAATGAAAAACAAATCTAACTTGTCTCAATTAACATATCTAAACCATTAAATAAATTCTCTGTGGGCATTATTAGCAGAAAATAAATTAAAACATAAAGAAAGTAAGCAGTTAAATTTAGAAATTAATTTAGATGCTGTATATCTTGTTGCGGAGAGGTTCACTAAGCTGCTTTTGTTTGAGATAATCTTCTGTAAATATAGGCTGCTAAATCTCCTACTGTTCCATATCTTAATTTTTCTTGTTGCATTACAATATCTATTTTAAGAGGATATAATCTTTTCATGCTTTTGTCAGGAATTTTTATGTCAAATCTATCTTCTAATTGCATTTGCAAATCAACTATGTCAAGAGAATCAAAAGGCAATTCTTCTAAGCTTGTATCAAGTGAGAATTTAAATTCTGGACTTGCTTCTGTTCTTTCTGCAACCTTCTTGATGCAATCATAAACTTCCTGTTGTATTTGTTCTTGTGTTATGGCTGGCATTTTTATTTTATTTTTATTTATTAACAAGCAACGAGGTGCTCTCTTTTAACAGCTTCAAGAATTTCTTCTTCAATATAATCAGCAAGTTCTTTAAAATCATTTATTTTTGGTGTCAAATCTATTTCGTGCTCGTTTGGCTCTAGTAATCTTATTTCTCTGTCATATATTCTTTTAAGCTCTATTTCAATAGCATCTACACAATCTCTGATTATTCTTATCCTTCTTTGCTCACATTTTGGCAATTCAATCTCTTTTCCAGAAGGTGAATTATGATACATTTTAGGCAGATTCATATTTCTTATTCTTTCATCTGTCGCGTATCTTCTGAATTCTGGAGAATCAGCTAATTCGGGATATAACCTTGCAAGAGTTGCCTGTATTGTATCTGCGAGAAGAATTTCTAATTTATCTCTTTCCCCTACATTGCCATATTTTCTGTCTGGCATCTAAAATCAACAAAATTATGGTTTAAAAGCTTTTTTATACTCTTTTTATATTGTTTATATAATTAAATATTCCAAAATTAACTCCTAATAATCAATAAATTGAACAGTATTAATTAAAGATAATTAAATGAAAAACCAAGACAGTTGATTATCTCCAACTGCTAAATTCTCTTTTCTATTTTTATCGCAGTTGGAGCCTCTCTGAAAAGTTCTGGAAGAACTTTTAATAGACATCGTGCTTCATTCTTCAGCACAATACATCAACCAAGACAGTTGATTATCTCCAACTGCTAAATTCTCTTCTCAATTTTTATCGCAGTTGGAGCCTCTCTGAAAAGATTTTCCAAATCTTTTAGCAAACATGGCATAAAGCCATACATCAACCAAGACAGTTGATTATCTCCAACTGCTAAATTCTCTTTTCAATTTTTATCGCAGTTGGAGCCTCTCCTCCGTGCCAGGTGAATTTCGGGCGTATTCGCATTGGATATATTCTTTCGCTGTTATCATCTAGAATTATTGCGCTTCCTTTCAGATTAGGCAAGTCATCCATATGTTTCTTTATACTCTCGAAGAGATATGACTGCATCATCTCATTTAAAGCTTTAATATCTGGCTCGGCTGTAACCCTGTGAGAAATTACAATATCTGATTGTGTTATTGCATCTCTGTGCAATGCTCCTGGCTGCTGTGTTGCCATTACTAAAGATAATCCGGGCTGTCGTCCTTCTCTTAATAATTGGATTAGAGCATCTGTTGCAGGTGTTTTCCCTTCGTTTCCTATGAATTCATGAACCTCATCAATAAAAAGCCAGACAAGAGGCATTTCTCTCTCCTGCTTGAAAGAAAGATAATCAATCCCGTGCTGGACTGCCTGCAATTCCTCGTTTTTTCTTGCTAAAACTCTTGAATTAAATAATTTTCTTGATATCAAGCCAATTACAAGGGCTCGGACATTAAATGCCCCTATTGATGAATACATTGACAAGTCAAGAATTGTTGTCTCTCCTGCTTTCACAAGCTCTGAAATTTTTGAGCTTTCTGACGAGAAAACCTTCCAGGTTTCAGCTGCTTCAAACAAACTTGCAGCAGAATTTTTTATTTCTTCTGCTGAATTGTCTTTGTTTATTTCTTCAATTATATTTTTGATTGAGAATTCCCCCCTTTCCTTTAATCTTGAGATTACTCTTTCTATCAGCACAGAGACAGGATGTATAATATCTAAATTAAAGGTTGTAATCCAGTCTTCTGCTTCAAGCTCGGCAGGATTAATTGAAAATTTGAAATCAGCAGGAATTCCTCTTTTTTCAAATTCTGAAAAATATCCATAAGGGACAAAAACACGGACAGGGATATTTTTCGGCTTCAATCCCCACTCAGAAAGAAGCTCTTTTTCCTTCTCGTTCTTGAATTTCATTGTCCAGAAAACACCCATTGTATCAAAAATCAAGCTTGCAATATTTTTTCTTTCTTCTGGCTTGAGAGTTGAGAGCTCTTCTGCAATTGTTCCGAGGCTGTATGATTTTCCACTTCCCCTTTTTCCTGCAACAAGAATTACATGAGTTCTTGCTATATCAAGAAAAATTGGATTGCTTAATGAGGTATATTGCCCCATTTTTACATAACCTTTTCCAAGAAAAACTAGTCCTTTGTCACCAAATCTTTTTTTGTCTGAATCATCTCTTCCAATAATTATGTTATATGGCATTATTATATATAGATATTATGTTTAAAAATTCTTCTAAAGAATTTTATTTTCCAGAATTAATTTATTTTATTAATAACTTAGTCATAAGTGTAACCATAAATAATCTGGTGTGCTAAAACATATAGTGCTTTAAACCATTTTTCATCAGGATTTATTCTTGCTATAATTTCCTGCCAGTTTGGATTTCTGCCTGCCTTTCGCTCTTCTTCATCTATTTCACGATATTTTACATCATACAACTGGTATGCTATTTTATTTAAGTGAGTTGTTACAGCATCTGGAAGTTTGGCAGGAACTTTTTCATATCCAAGATCATTTTTTTTAGGAATATTAATCTGCCAATTTGCAAGAGTTTCCTGTGCAGAAAACCAGTTTTGCTCAGGGCTTGCGGCTGGCTGAATTGTAGAATATATCCATGCTATTTTTTCAAGAACCCCAAAAACATCACTTCCTCTTTGAGCCTGCCTTATTACTTCTAAATTCTGTGAAACTTTGCTGGAATCTGGCATTATAATTTATATTTTTGAGATTTATAAATATTTATATTTTAAATTATTATATTATTTTTTCTTTAATTTTGTGTAATTTGATTTATCATAAAGTTTATAAAGCCAAATAAATAATAACAAAGATGGCAGAAAAAGTGGATAAAAGAGTTGAGGATTTTGTTAAGAATATTAAAAAAAATCCGTGGATTGTATCTACTATAGTTCTTGGAATTATTGTGATTGTGCTTTTATATTTGACATTTAGGGGAGGAGGCGGAGTAAGCCAGGGCGAGATAGGGCCCCAGGCTGTCAATTTTATTAATACTCAGCTATTGCAGGGACAAGGACAAGTAACACTTGATTCTGTTTCTGAGAAAAACGGGATTTATGAAGTTTTTGTGATTTTTAACGGGCAGAAAGTTCCTGCTTATTTTACAAAAGATGGAAAATATTTTGTCGGCACCAATATAATCTCAACTTCTAAAACTACAGCCACAACAACACCAACCCCACCAAAAAAAATTCCAAAATCAGACAAGCCAAAAGCAGAATTATTTGTAATGACTCACTGCCCATATGGAACCCAGGCTGAAAAAGGAGTTCTCCCTGCTGCAAAAGCTCTTGGAGACAAGATTGATTTTAATATAAGATTTGTGCACTACTTTATGCACGGAGACAAGGAAGAAAAGGAAACTTATACTCAGCTATGCATTAGAGAAGGGCAGAAAGACAAATATATTCCTTATTTAGAATGCTTTTTAGAAGACGGAAACTCTTCAAGATGCCTGGCTAAGACAGGCATAAGTTCGGTTGCATTATCAGGATGTATTGCTGACAAGTCAAAAGATTATTACAAGCTGGATTCAGAATTAAGCCAGAGTTATGGTGTTCAAGGCTCTCCTACGCTTGTTATTAATGATGTCCAAGCAGAATTTTATCCAAGATCTCCAAGCAATGCTCTTCAAGTAATTTGCTCTGCATTTAACACAGCTCCAAGCGAGTGCAGCTCTGAGTTATCTACAGCAAACCCTTCTCCAGGATTTGGCACTACCACTACAAGCACAACTGGAACAGATACCGGGGCAACAAGCTGCGGAACTGCCTAATTTTATTTTAAATTAGCTTATCTATAACTTAATGGGTTGCAGTTTATTTTTATATATTAATTGTTTTTATATTATCTAAGAATTATTAATTTAAACTTATAATTAAGTTTAAATAACCTGCTTGCAATGTTAATTTATGAAAATATCAGAATTAAAAGTCGGGCAGGGAAGAGTTGAAGTTTCCGGGATTGTGAAGAAGATTTCTGACACAAGAGTTTTTAACAAATATGGAAGAGAATTGAAAGTGGCAGACGCTATTCTTGAAGATGATTCTGGAGCAATAAAGCTTGCGTTGTGGAATGATGATATAACAAAAATCAAGGAAGGAGACAAGATTAAGATTACAAACGGGTTTGTGAATGAGTTTCAGGCAGAGAAGCAATTAACAGCCGGAAAATACGGGAAAATTGAGGTTGTAAAATAAATTTTCACAGACTCAAATTAATGTGCATATCCTCAATTATTTAATCAATAATTAATATTTAATTTGATTAATTTATTTAAGTTAAGTATAACATAATATTATTAACAGAAATGAGATGAAATTGATTATTTACTAAGAAATTCAATCTCATCTTCCTCTAATTTGAGCTGTTTCTGTATTTCTGGCTTTTGAATTATATATTTAATTACTGGAAACTCGCGCATTGCTCTTTTTACTGAGATATGGCAATATTCTGCGTATTTTACTGCAATTGATTTCTTTTTTTGCTGCCGCTGATTTGACATCCAGATTTTTAAAATTCTTGAAGGTTTCTTGTATAATGTAAACCCAATTTTTGGCTTTTCTTTTGCACTTGAAACTCCTGCAGACAGAAGAATATTCTGATAGACAAGAAATCTCCAGTGCTGCTGCCTGTGTATTCTGCCGCGAAAAACATCTGCCTTGCTCAATACTTCATAAGCTTTCGCGAGTTCTTCTCCATGATATTCATACGGAATATTTTCTTCAAGCCACAACAAAATCTCATCAAGAGGCATATTTACTGTGTCATACAATCTAAGAGTTTCATGATTTACAAGATTCTTAAAAATCTGCTTCAGAACATTGAAAACATCATCTTCCTTGTCTCTTTCTCCAATCTCTTCTGGCTTATTAATTTGAAAAACAGCCTGCAAGTCATTTAAAGCAGCCCTGACATCACCTCTTGACTTTATTGAGATGCTTGTAAGTATTTCTTCATTAACTTGGATTTTTTCTTTTTCTGCAATCTCCTTAAGAATAAGAAGAATTGTTTTGTAATTAAGAGCTTTGAGAGGAACAAGTTCTGATTTCTGCCTGAGTAAGTTGAATTTCTGCTGCCAGATGTCATTTGCAGTTATTATTATTGGGAATTTTGTTTTTTCTATCAAGCTGAGAAGCTCTGGCAGTCCGCCTTTGTCTGCTGCTGATATGCCATCAACTTCATCAACAAGAATTATTCTTCCTTTTCCAAATAAAGTTGATTCCTGTGTTGCTGGCTTGAGGACTTTTTCAAGCTGCTCGCGATTTCTCAAATCAGAGGCATTTAACTCGAGAATTTCTGAGTTTGTTTCTTGAGCAAGAACATATGCCAAACTTGTCTTTCCTGTTCCTGTTGGGCCGTGGAGAAGAATTGCTTTTTTGCTCGGAAATATTTTTATAAATGCTTTTATTCTGTCTACTGCCAAGTCCTGCCCTTTTACATCAAGAAAGCATTTTCCACGATATTTCTCGCATAATGTTGTCATTTTCTAGATTTTGTTTTGATTTATCTTTTAATCTATTCTCCAACCTCTGCAATTTCCAATTCAATTTTTCCAAGTTCTGCCTGGATAAATTTTTCTATTTCTGCTATCTTACAATGAACTCTGTCAGGCATTATAAGCGGACTGTTTTCATCTAATCTGCCTTCTGTAAAATATGGCTTTAATTTTCTCTTAGTTTGCCTTAACTCAGCAAGATAATTAATTGAATCTTCTGGCATAATGCCTTGAAGCTGGAGACATATCAAGCCTCTTTCAAGCTCATAATATACATCAAAAAATTCTCTTGCTGTAATTATCATTTTTTATATTTTTTTAAAATTAAATCTTTGCAAGATTTATCATTCATTGATACAATCTTTATTTAGTCTCATGCTAAATCTTGCCCTGTCCTGCCAGGACAAAACTTGCTAATAATGATTCAAGCTGGATAAATTCATCGCTTCCTTCAACTAATCTGAATTCTATCTCGCCTGTTTTTTCTGTCAATCTTACTTTTATTTCCGGTTCAATCTGCAGATTCCAGATTTCTTTTTGTATTGCTTTTATAACATCCTGCCCTGAAATGGATTCTTTCAGCATAATATCAAGCAATTTATCCTTGGCAGCAATAAAATCTCCTGATAATGCATACTCGAGAACAACTTTTATGTCTTTTGGCTTTGCATTTGAAACTATTGTGTTTACAAGCTCTTTTGTAATATTTACTGAGATTGAAGCTGTGGCTTGTATCAAATTTATAACTCTTCTGCAATCTCCTTCTGATGCCTCATACAAAGATTCATAGGCATCTTCCAAAATATTTAATTTTTCTCCCTCTCCTATTCTTTTTATAATCTTATCCATGTCCTTTTTCTCGAGAAGCTTGAAACGGAAAATTGCGCATCTTGATTGTATTGGGTCTATTATCTTTGAAGAATAATTGCAGGAAAGAATAAATCTGCACGTGTTTGTATAATTCTCCATTGTTCTTCTTAGAGCTTGCTGCGCCTCTCTTGTCAGAGCATCTGCCTCGTCGAGAAAAATTACCTTGAAAGGAACAGAATGAATTGCTTTTGTCCTTGCAAAATCTTTTACTTTCTGCCTTATAACATCTATTCCTCTTTCATCGCTTGCGTTCAACTCAAGATAATTCTCATGCCATTTCTCGCCAAAAAGCTGCTTGACTGTGATTAAAGCTAAAGAAGATTTGCCTGTTCCTGCAGGGCCTGCGAAAAGAAGATGAGGAATATTCAAGCTATCAGTTAGATTTTTAACTCTCTTTACAATCTCATCCTGCCCTATAATTTCCTCAAAAGTTTCAGGACGATATTTTTCTGTCCATATTTCACTCTCTTTATTTATCATGATAAGTTAACTTGGTTTTTATTTTATAAAGATTGCTATGATGCAGTATAATCAATTTTTTAAAATTAAATCTGGAATTATAATCTTTTAAACTCAATGTTTTATATTTGTTAACCAGTCAAAATTATTGGGCATATGTTATTAATTGCATTAGTTTTCCTATTATTGATTATTTTTTGTATTTATTAAATTAAATCTTAAATATTATAACATCATCAAAAAACTTAAAAACTTGATTTTCTATTATAAATAATGAAAATTGAGGTTATATTAATTTTTTGCTCGTTGCTTATTATAGGATTAATTACTTTTTCTGTCAGTTCTCAGAGTTATGGTTATGGGGATTGCGGGGGGCAGCCTTATGGGGTTTGTGAAATATGTGAATGTTATGGATATGAACATGGCTATGGATGTGAGTATTCTGATTGGAGTTCTGGGAGTTGTGGAGGAAGTTGCTCAAGTGCAGAGAGGCAGCAGACACGAGATATAACTTATGGCGATACTGCTGATTGCACTGAAATTTCAAGATGTGAACCAGATTCAAGTTGTGGATATGACTCTGGATATGGTGATAATACTGGCTACTCTTATGGTTATTCTTCTGGATACAGTTCTGACTATGATTCAAACTCTGGATATTCTTCTGATGATTATGGCTATTCATGCGGCTATGGATATAGTTATGGTTATGATTATGGGTGCGGATATGGCTCTTATTCTTGGTTTTGGGGTTATAGTAATTACGAATGCGGATATGGATATGGACAGCCCGAGTGGAAATACAGATACAGATATATTTGTGGTTATGGCTATTCTTCTGAAAATTATTATACAGGAGCAGCCATATCAGGGTTTGCATCGTCTGAAGAAAGCTGTTATGTAGAGCCAAAAGCAAGAGGAACTGCTGTTCAGCAGAAAAAAGTAGGAGATTCTTCTGAGTGCAAAATGTGTGATGGTTTTGGAGGAATTGTCCCTGACAAGAGCAAGGATGGAAAGCCATGCAAGTATATTAAAAGTGGAGGATGGTTTGGCAAAGATAAAATTCTTGACGGAATATGCAAGAATGGGGAGTGTGTCCCGCCATCTTCATGTTATGGTTTTGGGACTTTTAGTAAGACTATAACATTTACAATAACTGGAAATCCATTTGATGCAAAAAATAATGCATTATATCTGGAAAAAAAGAAAGAAGCAGACAAAGACCCACAAAGGATAGAGTTTCTGAAATGCAAATATCCTCCAGATTATAAATGTCCTCCTGCATCTGCTCCGTCAGGAACAGTATGTCATACTGATTTCTCAGCAAAATCAGATAATAAAGTGACTTGCACTCCTAAAAACACAGGGCAGGAAAAAGAGTGTTCTGGAATTAAAACAGGAAGCTTTGAAGCTTCAAGTGGAAATTGCTATTCACTATCTGAAGCAAGAGCCAAACTATTAGCAGATGTTAATGCAAAAATGAGTGAAAAAGTTGCAGAATTCAGGGCAGATCCACAAATACAAAAAACATGCCCTGCTGAATGCAGCGTAAGGACAGAATCTAAAGTTACGCTTGGTGAGCCGTTTATAATACTTATTTATAATTCAATTAATGCAAAAGTTGATTATAAAATTTACTGCACTGGAAAATTTAAGGGAGAACAAGAATATGAAATATCTGTTTATGCAAGCCAAACTAAATATTGTGTAGAAGGCGAGGGTACAAATGAGGATGAGAAGACATTAAAGGAGCTGTCAGAGGAGGGGTAAAATGAATAAGAATATTTTGATGCTTGTTTTTGCAATTTTGCTGGCTGTTGCTGGCATAAATATTGCCTGTGCTTCAACATATAGTTATATCCACCAGAATGGCGAGATTAGAGAGTATGATTATAAAGGCAATCAGATGATTCCATTTTCAAAATATGTATCCTCAAATAATTGTCTGGATGAATTAGATAAAGCCAACAGCACAAACAACAAGAGTGTGGATATTATTTTTATAGATTCTGGATGTGGTGGCAGGTTTGCTTATAATGTAATCAATTATATTCTGCTTAATAAAAATAATTTAACTGTTCTTTATGATTCTGATGCAAGTTCTTTAAAAATGAATTCAATAAAAAATTTTTCTAAATTGTTTAATTTAAGTTCATTTAAAGAGAGTGATTTTCCTAACAAGAATTCAAATGTTATTTTTATTGGAAATTCAACAAGAATTACTAATACTCTGAATAATTATAATTTTTCAGAAGGGCTGGGAATTATTTATGTTAAAGAAGATGAATATATAACTTTGTCTGGTTCAAGTGATTCAGAATTAATTTCTTCTATAAATATTCTGACTAATTTTTATAATGATTATATTCAAGGAAAAAAATGCATTATTTTTAGAGGTTGCGGGGCTCCTGACTTAATTAAATTTCCTCCTAATTTGAAAGAAATTTTATGGTATTCTTCTGAATGGAAAAAGGGAAATATAGACTTAAAATCTGCGATTAAAAAAATCAGACAGTGGATTTAATTATTGAAGTGTTCTCTTTGCAGAAAATTTTCCTGAAATTTCCCTGACTAAATCAAGCCATTTCTGAACTTCATTTTTGTCAGCTTTTCCTAAATTTCTAAAAGGAATATCTTCAAATTTCATGCCTTCTGGCACACTTCCTGAATAAGTTCTTTTTTCCCAGCCAGCATCTCCCTTTTTTAAATATGTCAGTGTATTTCCTTCTGCTATAATTATTTCTTGTTTTTCAGGTTCGTATGAAAAAGCGACTACTTTTTCTTTATCGCCCCAGTATCCTGCATTTATTCTTCCGTCTTTGCTTATATCTACAAATCTTCCTTTTCCGCTTTCTGGAAATCCTCTTATAAGACTATCATTTCCAAACTTTAAGCTAGAATCATGATAAATTATGCTGTCATTTCCATAGGATTTTTTAAATGCTTTAGGATTTTCTCTTTTTAATTCCTGCCCGAAATTATAAGCTGCTTCCTGCTCTTTATATTCTTTATATACAACCGGAGCCCGACTATTTGTGCATGAAATTTGTGAAGCAGGAAGAATTGCCATTAATCCACCCAATCCTGCGCCTGCTACAATTCTAGCAAGCCCTTTTAAAACATTTTTTCTTGTTTTCATAATTTATCTATGTTTTACTAGTATTTAAATCTTTTGGTTTTGTTGTTACTTAATAATAGTTAAAAATATTAAGATTAAATTTATAAATCCTTTTCTCTTTGAAAGAGAAACAGAACACATCTATTATAAAAAATGAAAAAGAGTTCGATAATTTTGATTATTGCCTTGGCAGTTCTGGCTGCTGTTATCATTGGCTTTTTGATTTATACAAAATTTACAGGATATGCTGTACTAACTTCATCTAACATTTACAGGAGTGCAAGATATTTGTCAATGGATTCGAGAGGGACTAAGATTTCTGTTTATGTTTATATAAGGTCGACAGAACCTGTTCTTGGGGTTTCTGAAAATATTCCTGCTGGATTTAATGTTACATCTTTAACTGGGAATGGGGTTGTAAAAGATAATGCTGTTGAGTGGCTTTTTGTTTCAGGAACAAGAGGGATTGTTGCTTATACATTATCTTCTCCAAGCCAAGTTAGACAAGTTAATCTGACTGGGAAATGGTATACTGCTGATAAAGAAGGGAATATAACTTTAACTTCTTTGAAAAAATAATCTTAGATAAATTAGCATAATAACACTAACTGTCATATATTTTAATTCTTATATATTATTTATAGTTTAAAAGTTTTTTACTTGTAAAATATATTAATCAAAAAAATAAAATCTAATAATTATCAATTAATAAGCGAGATTAAGTTAATTTAAAATTATTTACTCTCTCCCAAAATGAGGATGTATTTATAGTCTTATTTCCTGAAGAACTAATTATTCTACTTATCTCATTTTGCTCGCTGTCTATGCATTCGTCTTTTTCTTTTTTCCCTCTTTAATCTTTTACGCTGCCACTTCCATCTCATCTGGCGCTTCTTTTTCCATCTTCTGCTGCTTCTTTTCATGCTTGAAGATGGAAAAAGTGATTTATAAAGCTTTCAGTTAATGTATGAAGGAAGAGTTTCTGGCTTTTTCTCAGAAAGAAAATTATCCAGATGTTTAATCATATTATCTGAAAAATAATGTTCAAGTATATGGGCTTCTTGGTGCGGATTTTTATGCCCGATTTTTCCTGCAAATTTTTCAATTATTTCGTGCTTTTTTATTATTTTTCCTGCTTCTCTTCTTCCTCTTGCTGTCAGAGAAACTTTTGAATATGGCTTGAACTTGACAAGCTTTAATTTTGCGAGCTTTCTGAGCATTTCAGAAACACTTGGCTTGCTTATTCCCAGCTCGCGGGAAATATCTATGCTTCTTGCTTTTTTTAGTTCATAAATAACTTTTAAATAATCCTCTTTTCCCTTCATAAGTTAGGTAAGCCTAACTTATTTAAATATCTTTCTATATGTGTTTTATGTTTAGAGAAAGGTTTATTAATATCTCTATGCTTTTATTGCTGTAAAAATGGTGAAAACAGCTATTAATGGATTTGGACGAATAGGAAGAGCTTTTTTTAAAATAGCACTGGAAAAGGGAATTGATATAGTTGCAATTAATGACCTCACAAGCCCTGATGTTCTTACTTATCTTTTAAAATATGATTCTGTTTACGGAAATTACAGGAAAAAGGTTGAGTCAGGAAAGGGTTTTATAAAAGTTGACAATAAAAAGATAATGGTTTTCTCTGAAAAAGAGCCTGGCAAACTGCCATGGAAAAAACTTGGAGTGGATATAGTTATAGAATCTACAGGAATATTTACAGATAGAGAAGGAGCAAGCAAGCACATTAAAGCAGGAGCAAAAAAAGTTATTATAACAGCGCCTGCAAAAAATCCAGACATTACAATTGTTCCGGGAGTGAATAATAACATTCTTAAGAAAGAACATAAAATTATATCCATGGCATCATGCACAACAAACTGTCTTGCTCCTATTGCAAAAGTTCTAAATGATAATTTTAAAATAAAAAAGGCATTTATGACAACTGCGCACGCATACACAAATGACCAGGAAATACTTGATGTTCCGCATAAAAAGCTCAGGCGCGGAAGAGCAGCTGCAATCAACATTATTCCCACATCCTCAGGAGCAACAACATCTGTTGCAGATGTAATTCCAGAACTAAAGGGAAAGATGGACGGCTTGGCGCTTAGAGTTCCTGTTTCCTGCGGTTCTATAGTTGATTTTGTTGCAGAACTTGACAAAAAAGCTTCTGTAAAAGAAATAAATGCTGCTCTGAAAAAAGCAGCAGAAGGAAATCTAAAAGGAATTTTGCAGTATACTGAAGACGCAATTGTCTCAAGTGATGTGATAGGCAATCCAAGCTCATCTGTTGTTGACGGCGCTTTAACACAATCAATAGGCAATCTTGTCAAAGTTCTTTCATGGTATGATAATGAATACGGCTATTCATGCAGGCTTGCAGACATGATAAAACTTCTTTGAAATTAAACTTGACAAAAACAAGATGAAAACACTTTCTGATTTTAATTTTAAGGGAAAGAGTGTTTTGCTTAGAGTAGACATTAATTCGCCTGTTAAAGGAAAAAAAGTTTTAATGAATGAGAGAATAGAAGAAGCAGCAAAATCAATAAAATCACTGCAGGATAAAAAGGCAAAAGTAGTTGTTCTGGCACATCAGGGAAGAAAAGGAGATTCTGATTTTATATCACTCGAGCAGCATTCCAGGCTTCTTAATAAGATTGTAAAAATTAAATTTGTTTCAGACATAATCGGAGAGAAAGCAGTAAAAGAAATAAAAGCTTTAAAGGAGGGAGAAGCCTTGCTGCTTGAAAATGTAAGATTTCTTGAAGAAGAAAATAACTTATCTCTGGATAATAAATTTGTTAGAATATTATCCGGGTTGGCAGAAATATATGTCAACGATGCTTTTTCTGTCAGCCACAGAGAGCAGGCATCTATTGTCAGTTTTCCAAAAATTATTAAGAGCTGTGCTGGCATTAATCTTGAAAAAGAACTTGAAGCGCTTTCTAAAATAAAAATCAAAGATGCCCTTTATATTCTTGGAGGCTCAAAAACAGAAGAAAATCTTCTTTTAATTCAGCCAGGCAGAAAGATTATTACGGCTGGCATGTTTGGACAGCTATGCATGCTTGCTTCTGACTTCAAGTTTGGCAAGCATGAAGAATTTCTTGACATCAAAAATCTTGAAATTACAAAAAACACAGTAAAAAATATTTCCTTGACAACACCAGAGGATTTTGCAGTAAAAGAAAAAGGAAAAAGAAAAGAGCTTGAACTAAAAGATTTTCCAAATGATTATGAGATATTTGATATCGGCAAAAAAACAATTGAAAAATTTAAAACAGAAATAAAAAAAGCGGAATGTGTTTTTATGAAAGGCCCTCTTGGCTATTGCGAGGACAAGCAGTTTCAGAAAGGAACAAAAGAGATTTTGGAAGCAATCTCATCAAGAAAAATATTTTCTGTTATAGGCGGAGGGCATTTATCAGCAGCAATCAGTTATTTGCACATTAACAAAAAAAAATTCAGCCATATTTCTCTTTCTGGGGGGGCGCTTGTCAGTTATTTGTCAGGAAAAAACCTTCCTGGAATTGATGTTCTGGAAAAAAAACATCAATAGTTTTATTAATCTGTCAAAAATTATAGTTTGCGATTATATTTAAGATATTTTTATGTGCTTTATTAGTTGTAGTTTTCTGTCCAATCCGGGCAGAGCCATGAATATAGAAAAGTTTTAATAGTTAGAAATTGAAAAAAATATAAGCAAAATGAAAATAAAAATTACGCAGGGGTTTTTCCAATACAAAACTTTAGAAAGAAATAAACTTAAACATTTTGGGGAGGCAACTCTTAATTTATAATAATATCCTTGCCTATAAAAAATGAAAATTATAATAAGCAGCGGTTATTTTGACCCGCTTCATATAGGGCATATCCAGTATTTAAGATTGGCTAAGAAATTAGGAGACCACCATATAGTTATTTTAAACAACACTAAACAAGTATTATTAAAAAAAGGATTTGAGTTTATGCCTCTAAAAGAGAAAAAAGAAATTTTGATGGAATTGGGGTGTGTTGACAGGGTTTTTGACAGCATTGATGAAGACAGGAGCGTATCCAAATCAATAGAAAAAATAGCTAAAGATAATTTAAATCACAAGATAATATTTGCCAAAGGCGGGGATAGATTTGCTTCAGAGATACCTGAAGCTGAAATCTGCAAAAAATATGGAATAGAAATTATTGATGGATTGGGGGAAAAAATTCAATCATCAAGCGAACTGGTATCAAAGGCTAAAAATGCTGGTGAAAATTCAGAAAAATTATAAAGAATTGTCAGAAAAAGCAGCTGAAATTCTGATAAAAGAAATATCAAAAAACCCGAGTATTGTAATTTGTTTTGCAACAGGCTCAACACCGCCTGGCATGTATAAAAAGCTGGTTCTTGCATACAAAAAGAAAAAAATAAGATTTTCAGGAATAACAAGCTTTAATCTTGACGAATATTATAAAATAAAAAGAAAAGACAAGAACAGCTATTGCTATTATATGCATAAAATTCTTTTTGATAAAATTAATATAAAAAATAAAAATATAAATTTTTTAAATGGAGAAGCAAAAAATTACAAGAAAGAATGCGAAAATTATGAAAAAAAAATTAATGACAAGCCAATAGATATCCAGATTTTGGGAGTTGGTGTTAACGGGCATATAGCATTTAATGAGCCCGGCTCAAAGTTTAATTCGAAGACGCGGCTTGTCAGACTTTCTCAGGAAACAATAAAAGCAAATTCAAGATTTTTTAAAAATAAAAAAAGCATGCCAAAAAAAGCATTGACAATGGGGATATCCACAATAAAAAAAGCAAAAAAAATAATTTTGCTTGCGTCTGGGGAAAAAAAGGCAGAAGCCATATTTCATCTTGTTAAAGGAAATCTGGATGAAAAATGGCCTTTAACCTCATTAAAAAACCATAACAATCTTGTGGTTATTATTGATAAAAAAGCTGCAAGTTTAATTTTAAAAAAATTGTAAACTTGCGAATGCTCAAAATTTATCTTGCTATTAATTGGAGCAATATAAAAAATTAATACATGGAGAAAAATATAAATCTTAAATATTCCCAATAAATAACCATTAATAAGTCTTATATTGAATTAATAAAATAGTTCATATGCAGCTTTTGGAATAATTTAATAAAACTAACAATAAGCATAATAAAACAACAAAAGTTAAGTCAATTAGCTAACTTAACATAGCATATTATATAAAACTTCGTAAAAACCATTAATTTATTAGTTATACTTACAGTTTTTATGGAACTATACAAATAAATCTATGTTAAGTTAGAAGGTTTACTTTACACAAAAGTTAAATTTAAAACCTTAATATTCTTTATTAATAAAAGAGGAAGAAAGATGAAACAGGATATTCTTCATGAATGCTATGAAAAAGCAAAACTAGTTATAAAAAAATGTTCTACACCTTATGGCTTGTTTGCTTCTGGCGGGGCAGATGGATATAATGCTATCTGGTCAAGAGATTCTATGATAACTATGATTGGAGCAAGCCTGTCTCATGAAGAGTCTTTTCAGGAAGTATTTAAGCAAAGCATAATAACTCTTGGGGAGCATCAAAGCAAAAACGGGCAGATTCCAAATTGTGTTGATAAATTTTCAAACAGACAGCCGCATGTTGATTTTAAGACAATTGATTCAAGCCTGTGGTATATTATTGGAAATTATGTTTATAAAGAGAGATATAAAGATGATTCTTTATTTGATGCAAACAAAATTTCAATTGAAAGGGCGCTGTCGTGGCTGGCTTGCCAGGATTCAGGGGAAAACGGCTTGCTTGCACAGCTTCCAACATCAGACTGGCAGGATGCTTTCCCGCACAAGTATGGCTATACTATAAACACACAGGCTCTTTATTATAAAGTATTGAATTTAACAGGAGACAATGCCGGCGCAAAACAACTGAAATTTTTAGTTAATGAAGACAAGGATGACGGCTTATGGAACGGAAATTTTTATTATGCATACAAATGGAAAAATCACGGCAAATACAGGGAAATTGGAGAGTGGTTTGACAGCCTGGGGAATATTCTTGCAATTATTTTTGAGCTTGCTGATGATGAGAAAGCAAAAAAAATCCTGAATTATATCAAAAGCAAAAAAATCACTCGCCCTTATCCTGTGAGAGATATATTTCCTCCCATAAAAAGGGGAAGCAAATACTGGCAGAATTATTATCTTGACTGCCAGGCAGGAAAGCCAAACAGCTATTCAAACGGAGGCATTTGGGGTTATATAGGGTGTTTTTATGTCCTGGCACTGATAAAAGCAGGAAAAATAAAAGAAGCTGAAACAGAACTCAAGAAAATTGCAGAAATTGAATTAAAATGGGGATTTCCAGAATGGGTTCATCCTATAGAAAAGATAGCCGGAGAGAAAAATAAACTGCAGGCGTGGGAAGCAGGAGCTTTTATTCTGGCATATGATTCATTAAAACAAAAAAAATGTTTACT
The DNA here is from genome assembly GCA_016866995.1 of Candidatus Pacearchaeota archaeon. GTDB lineage: Archaea > Nanobdellota > Nanobdellia > Pacearchaeales > GW2011-AR1 > VGKQ01. Next base: position 9,190 of record VGKQ01000010.1, on the reverse strand, counting down.
ATAAAAATATCAAACAAGATAATAAAAAAAAGATTATGTGAAATATGGCAAATTTAATACAAACAATACTATATTGGATAATAAAATTCAGTTTGGATATAATTATAAATCCAGTAACATGGGCAATAATTCTTATATGGATTATCAGAAAAATATATAAAAGAAAGAAAACAAAGCACATAAATAAAACATTAAAATAATATAACAAAATTAACTACAGAGCATAAGATGATAAAAATAAAGGAGAAAAAAATAATTATAAAGCCAGAGGATTTGCCTCCTTCTTCAAACAAGTTTGAGATTCTTGGCGTATTTAATCCTGGAGCAGTAAGACTTGCTAACAGAAACATAGTTCTTTATGTGAGGGTGTGGGAAAGGCTTGTAAAAACAGAAGATAAAAATTATTATTATGCTCCAAGAATGATTGGAAAAAAGAACTTTAAAATAGCAATAGACAAGTTCAAAAAAGAAACTGCAAAGACTAAATCTGATTTGGATATTGTATTTAAAGACGGAACAAAAAGAATCACTTTTATTTCTTATTTTAAAAGAATTATTCTAGACAAGACTGGATTTAATATAAAGTCAATAGACAAGAAGCCGAGTTTTTATGGCTTGCATAATGACGGCGAGTTCGGGGTTGAAGATCCGAGAATAACTAAAATAGGAAAATGGTATGTTATGACTTATGTAAGCCTTTCAAAAGAGCAGAACATATCCACAAGCCTTGCCATATCAAGAGACTGCAAAAACTGGAAAAGAAGAGGAATTATATTTGGGGAGCAGGACAAGGATGTTGTTATATTTCCTCAAAAAGTCAAGGGAAAATACATTGCCTTTGACAGGCCAGAAAGCAGTTTTCAATTTAGCCTTCCGCATATCTGGATTGCATACTCTGATAATCTTGAATCTTGGGGGGATTTAAAGCCTGTTGGCTGTGTTTATAAAAAAGGAAGAACGTGTCCAAGAAACGGGGCAGGCCCGCCTCCTTTAAAAACAGACAGAGGGTGGCTTTTGATATATCATGCTGTCGAGGAAAAACAAGAAAATAATAAAGAAGTATATAAATATATTGTGGGTGCTGCCTTGTTTGATTTAAAAAATCCAGAAAAAGTTATAGCTACGACAGGGAAGCCTATTTTGCTTCCATCAAAAGAAAATATTATGGTTTTTGGCACTAAAAGAGTTATTTTTCCAACCGGCGCCATATTTGATGAAAGCAAAAAAAATCTCCTGATTTTTTCAGGGGAATCAGACAGAGTAACTAGTGTAAGCAAAGTTAACTTGAAAGATATCTTAAAAGAATTAAAAAGATTTTAGCTTAAATTAACAATTATTTGTCGAGAATATTTAAAGATTTATATTTTTTAATTTTATACATTAATATTTTTGCATAAGATTAGGCAATGTTAAGTATATGGTATCTGATATTAAAGTTATTAATTATTATATGTAATAAGGGAATTAACCCTGTTTATATAAGCTAATAATAGAAGGATAAATAATATTTGGTTTTATTTTAATTTTAGTTTTTCTTTGATTATAGAAATCATTTTTTTTGATATAATCCTGTAATCCAAATTTTCAACCACATGCTTTCTTCCTTCTATTCCCATTTTCACTCCAAGCTCTGGCTCTGTCAGTAATTTCAGGGTGTATTTTTTCAAATCATCAATGCTTGCACGATAGGCAAATGTCTTTGGCTTGTCAAATTTAATTATTTTTTTCTGGGAAAAACCCATATGGGAATAAGCCCATTCTTCATTTAAAACTACTTCTTCTGCCACATCAGCTAGAAAGCCAGTTTTGTTATGTATAATTGTTTCGGCAGGGCCCATTTTATTTATTGAGATAACAGGCTTTTCGCAGGCCATTGCTTCAACCTGAATCATCCCAAATCCTTCAATTCTTGAAGGAGCAGCATAAATATCACATGAATTCAATAAGTCAACCATAAACTCCTGAGAAAATACATCATCAACAAATATTACCTTGTCTTTTATTCCCAATTGCTCAACTATTTCCATTTCATGTTCGTGCCACTCGCTAGCACACGCGCTTGGCCAGGATTTGCAGACATATTTCCAGTTTTTATATTCTTTGTCAACTTCAACAAGCGCCCTGAACATTTCCTGGGCTCCCTTGCTTGTAACATCTCCGCCTACTGTCAAAATCATTTTCTCATTTTCTTTAATACCAAGCATTTCTTTTACTGATTTATTGTAATAAGGATTGTTAGTTGGCTTAAAAAAATCAGTGTCAATTCCGATGTGCATGGGAATTATTTTATCAACATTAATTCCGTCTCTTTTATAGATGCTCTTAACCCATTCGCTTGTTGTGAACATTAAAGGCAGTTTTTCAAAGTCCTCTTTGTAATTGGCAACCCACCCGTCAGCATTGAACCATGGCACTGGCGTGACATTATATTTCCATGGCTCTCTTACAACATCAGGCACATTTCCCCAAAATCCAACTCCAATGGCAAAATCTGGCTTAAAATGTTTTAAATAAAATTGTTTTTGTATTCCGTCCTGAAAATGGCACGGAATAACATTTATTCCCTGTTTTAATATTCCCTGATAGAGCATGTGTCCCTGAAGGCTTTGTCCGTCAGGTTCTGGAGGATAAGCATAAAAAATAATGCATTTCATATTTTATTTCCATTTAAATTTAATAATGCTATATAATTAATCATATTTTATTTCCATTTAAATTTAATAATGCTATATAATTAATCATATTTTATTTAAAAGCCTCTTTCTCTTTGCAGCTTGTCTCTTCAAAACTTCCATTGCCAAATCCATATATCATTGTTATTAATTCTTTTTTCTTTGATAATTCCTGTTTATTCAGATTTATAAATTTTTTTGCACTCAAGTCTATATAACATTCTCCCCCAATTTTAGTGTAAGCAAAGAAAAATAATCTCCTGCACGAGATAAATTTCTTTTTAATCATTTCTATTACAGCTTTATTTGTGTCTTTGTGCCTGATATGCCCGTATTCTCCATTTTCTCCGTGAGTGAAAACATAGTCATATTTTTTTCCTGCTTTCTCAAGCATTTCTTTAATCCTTTCAATTACTTCATTATTGTCAATCTCTTCAAGTTTTTCATCTTCTAAATCAGACATGAATCCTTTTGCATTAAGAATCTGGCAAACTCTGAAGAATTTTGGAGCCCTGTCAGTGTCGTTTCTTCTGCACAGGCTTATTATTGTCAAATCCCATTTTCTGCTAAACACGCTGTTTCTGATTAAAGTTCCACCCATCCATATTGTCTCATCATCTGGATGAGCCACCACAACAAGCACTTTCTTTTGTTTCATGAAAAAGAAAAGATTTTTAATTAGATAAATCTTGCTATAAATGAGAAAATAAAAAGGGAGGGAAAATGTTTGATGTGATAACTTTTGGGAGCGCTGTTGTGGACGTATTTGTTAATACAGCAGCAAAAGAGATAAAAAATTTTGTCTGCTACAGTGTGGGGAGCAAAATATTAATCAAGAATTTAAGATTTGACATTGGAGGAGGAGGAACTAATACTGCTGTTGCATTTTCACGCTTTGGATTGAAAACAGGCTGGATAGGAAAGCTTGGAGATGATGAAAACGGCAAGAAAATTATCGAGATGATGAAGTCAGAGAAAGTTGATTTTCTTGGAAAAATTTCCAAAGGATTGACAGGATATTCAATTGTCCTTGACAGTTATGCCCACGACAGGACTATTTTAACTTATAAGGGCATAAATGATGAGATTTCAATTAATGATATTCCATTAAAAAAAACCAAGACAAAATGGCTTTATTTCTCGGCTCTTCTTGGCACAAGTTTTAAGTCTCAGAAAAAACTTGCAGAAATTCTGTCTAAAAAAGGAACAAAAATCGCTTTTAACCCAAGCGAGTATCTTATTAAGAATGTTAATATTCATCCTCTGTTGAAATTATGCGATGTATTAATTTTAAATAAGGAAGAAGCCGGCATGCTGACAAAAGAAAAAGATTTGCTTTTGGGTTTGCATAAACTCGGCCCGAAATTAGTTGTAATTACCGATAAAGACAAAGAAATACTCTGTTATGACGGGAAAAAGAAGTATTCTATAAACCCTCATAAAAATATTAAAGTAGTAGAAAGAACAGGAGCAGGGGATGCATTTGCGTCTGGTTTTGTTGCTGGCAGAATTATGAATTTGGATATACAGAAATGCCTTGAGCTTGGGTTAAAAGAAAGCGAGTCAATACTGACTCATACTGGCGCAAAAAACGGGCTTTTAAGAATAAATATTAAAAATGATTAAACTTAATAAAATTTTAAAGAAAGGAAAAGCTTTTTTTCTTGCATATGACCAAGGATTAGAGCACGGCCCGACTGATTTTAATGATAAAAATATTAATCCAAATTATATAATTGAGATTGCAAGAAAAGGAAAATTTACAGGAATAATATTTCAAAAAGGAATTGCTGAGAAATACAACAAAGAAATAAAAAAATCCGGGGTTCCTTTAATTCTTAAGCTGAATGGAAAAACAAATTTGTTCAAAGGGGAGCCGATTTCAAGGCAGCTGTGCAGTGTTGAAGAAGCACTTGGACTTGGAGCATCAGCAGTTGGCTATACAATCTATATTGGAAGCGATTATGAAGATGAGATGTTTCAGGAGTTTGAAAATATACAGAGAGAAGCTCACTCTAAAAACCTTCCAGTTATAGCTTGGATTTATCCTCGCGGAAAGTCAGTTAAAAACAAGCCAGAAAAAGAATTAATGGCTTATTCTTGCCGCGTGGGACTGGAAATAGGAGCAGATATTATTAAAATTCAGTACAATAATAAAATTGATGACTTGAAATGGGCTGTTAAGTCAGCAGGCAAAACAAAAGTAGTTGTAGCTGGCGGGATGAAAAAAGATGAAAAGAATTTATTGAAGCAAGTAAAAGAAATTATGCAGGCGGGCTGTATTGGCTTGGCAATAGGAAGAAACATCTGGCAGTCAAATTCTCCTCTTAAAATAACCCAAGATATAAAAAAAATAATCTGGAGATGAAAAATGAATCCTACAGTTATAATAAATTTTAAAACATACAAACAAGGCGAGGATGTTTTGAAGCTTGCTCGAGAAATAGAGAAAGTATGCAAGAAAGCTATAATTGGAGTTCAGGCATCTGATATTTATGAAATTGCAAGAAAAACAAAACTTCGAGTTTATGCACAACACATTGATTTCTTTCTGCCTGGAAGAGAGACAGGATATATTATTCCAGAATCAGTCAAGATAGACGGGGCAGAAGGAAGTTTTTTAAATCATTCAGAGCATAAATTATCTTTTTCTGTGCTGAAAAAAACAATCAAGAGATGCAATCAAGTTGGCTTGAAAACACTTGTATTTGCTTCATCAGTTTCAGAAGCAAAAAAAATTGAGAAATTAAAGCCAGATTTTCTTGTATACGAGCCTCCTGAGCTTGTTGCAGGCAAGCTGTCTGTTTCAGAAGCAAAACCTGAAATAATCAAAAAAATCAGGGAAGAAATAAAAATGCCTTTTATTGCTGGAGCTGGAATTCACTCGCGAGATGATGTTCAAATCGCAATGAAGCTTGGGGCTTCTGGCTTTGCTGTTTCTTCTGCAGTTGTTCTTTCCAGCAACCCTGGAAAAGTATTAAAACTTCTTTTATCTTGATAATTTATGCACGAAATAACATTTGCAAACCACATAATTAACCAGATAAAAGAAAAAGACAAGGTAGAATCTATAGAGCTTGAGGTTGGCGAGCTTGCCCAGATAACTGGAGATGAATTAAAGCATGCGATTGAGACAATAACAGGATGGAAAGTTGTTGTAAAAGAAAGGCCTTCTGATGTGAATTGTTCGTGCGGGTATATGGGAAGGGCAAATATCAGAGAAAAAGGGCATGATTTTATTATTTACAACTGCCCAAAATGCTCCTCGCTTCCAAAGATTATTAAAGGAAATAAAATTAAATTGAAGAAGATAAATTATAATTAGATGTGCCTCTCAATTCCAGGAAAAGTCGAGAAAATAGAAAATGGCAAGATTATTGTAGATTACGGAAGCGGGAAGAGAACAGCTGATTTTTCACTGGCTGATATTCAAGAGGGAGATTATGTTATTGTAAAAGAAAAAATTGTAATAGAAAAAATCCCAAAAAAAGAAGCTGAAGAATACCTGAAATTAATAAAAAATGCTGGAAAAAATGATTGATGAAACACCAGAAGCAGTTTTCTTTAGATATTCTGCTGGCTGTGCATACCAATTATTTAATCTTGGCAGGATAACAAAACAAGATTATGATGAAATAAAAAATTTTAGAGCCAGAGGAGAAATTCCTGACAGAGCTTTCTTGGAAAAAGTTTATCCAGTAGCAATAGAAAGAATAAAAAGACTAGCTACATCTCTAGGAAGAGATTACTGGAGCATAGAAATAATAAAAAAATATTTTCTTGAAGAGCATAACAGAGTTATTGACAGGGGAGAAGGATATTATGCACAAGCTCCGGATGTAATAAAAGAACTATGCAAAGTAAGAGTTGGAATAGTTACAGGGAAGGAGGACAGGGGATTTATAGTTTATACAGTTGATTTTGGAGGGAGAGAAGAAAAAGTTGTAGGAAAATATCTTCCAAATGCAAAAAAAGGCGACAAAATAAGCGCGCATTGGAAAGAAGCTGTTGACATAATTAGATAAAATGAAGATTTTATATTTTGGAAATCCACATTTGGAAGAAGACAATCTTGCAGTTAAAGTCTGCAGGAAACTTGAAGATGAGTTTAAAAATCATGAATTTTGCTATATAAAAGATACATTTGAGTTGATTGACTTGGATTTAAATGATGCTATTATTTTGGATGTTGTTTTAGGCATAGATAATGTAAGAAAAATGTCAGAAAAAGAAATTAAGCAAGCCAAAATCTTCAGTTTGCATGATTTTGACTTGGGATTTTTTCTCAAGCTGAAGAAAAAAAATATTAAAATAATTGGAATTCCAAGCAATTATTCAGAAGAAAAAGCAATTCAAGAAATCAAGAATCTTATTCCCAATTAACTTTGAGAAAATGAGTAGAACACGAAAAGCATGGGTCATATGCGCGTATAAGCTTTTCAATCTCCAGAACAATTTTTTCCTTGTTTGATTTTTTTGCAAGAAGAAAATTAACAAGCATTTTTATATCCTGCTCCATCATGTTAAGATTCTGAACAGTTGGAGTTATTATGTTGCAATAGCTTATTTTTCCTTCTTTGTCTATGACATACTCGTGGAATAAAGTCCCTCGCGGAGCTTCTACAGCAGATATGCCTCTTCCATCTTTAATTTTAATTTCTTCTGGTTCATCTGTTTCTAATTCAGAAGATATTTTTATAGCCCGATTTGCAAGATGCAAAAGCTCAATAGCTTGGGCGATATTATTCTGAAAAGGATTATTAAAAGGAAGCTTAATTGTTTTCAAGAACTTTTTGGTTTCTTTATCAAGCTGATTATAGCTGTTGTTTATTCTTGCCATTGCCCCCACCATATACGGCTTTTTGTCTTTTAGCGCAAATTTTGATGTAGCATACTCTCTAATATTTTCTTGAAGATGTTTTTTATAGTCATCATCAATAATCATTCCAGACTGAGATTTTATCTTTCCTGAAATTGTGGCATAATTTTCAGAATTATAGAGAGAAAGATAGTCTGTTTTTCTCTCTAATTTTGGATATTTTAAAGACAAGAAAAGGTTTATTGTTTTTTCTATCACTTCTTTTTTCTTTTCAATTTCTTCTATTTTCCTGCTGATATTTTCTTTTATGCTTTTTTTTATGCTGTCTTGAATTCCTAAAAAAGGATGTATCTCCCTTCCTCCCACAATTTCTATAATTTTATTTCCAAGCGAGATTAGCGAGACAGCATCATCTATTTTGTCCTGATTTTTTTCTGAAAGCTGGAGGGCAGAGCTTATATTATAATAATCTGGAAGCACAAGGAAATAAAGATGGGTGGCGTGGCTTCTTATTCTTTCGCCTATCATTAAAAGCTCTCTTATAATTTCCTGCTGCCTGCTGGCTTTGATTCCCATTGCCTCTTCTAATGCCTGGATGCAAGCAACACTATGCGCACTTGAACAGATGCCGCATATTCTTGAAACAATTTCCTGCACATCTTTTACTTTTTTTCCCACAACAAGAGCTTCAAAAAATCTTGCGCCTTCAACTGCCTTCAACTCGCATTTTTCAACTCTATTATTTTCTATTTTTAAGCTGAGATTTGCATGCCCTTCAACTTTGCATATATGATTTAGGTTTATTTCTCTAGCCATTTTGAAACTTTTTCCTCCTCTTCTTTAAACTTGAGTCCTGCAAATGTCTGCATTTTTTCTTCCAGCTCCTTGCTTGTATATCCTTTTTCTTTCAATAATTCTAAAAATGCTTTTAAATTTGCATCCCTGCACGGCCCTCTGCATCCATAACACGTTACTTTATTGCCGGGGCATAATGCTTCACAGCCTCCGTTAGTTACAGGGCCGAGGCATAATTTGCCTTTATCCAGCAAGCACAAATTTCCCATTTTTCTGCACTCAAAACAAACAGGGTCTTCATAATTCTTGAACTCAATATCTCTTGCAATACACTTGATAAATTCGAGGATTTCAGATTTAGAAGGAGGACATTGAGGCAGATAGCAGTCAACTTTAATATGCTTGTCAATTGGCTCTGGCAGGCTTGATTTTAGATGATTATATTTTGGATAAACAAACTTTATTATTTTTTCATTATCCATAAAATTTCTCATGGATGGAACCCCTCCCACATGAGCGCACGCCCCAAGAGCAACCACTTTTTTTGCCCTGTTTCTAAGTTCTTTTAACATAATAATATCATCATCAAAACAAACAGTTCCTTCTATGAAAACATAGTCAAACTCGCCTTTATACTTGTCTTCTTTGATTAATGGAAATGATTTTATATCAAAAATTTTTGAAATTTCCCTGAAAACCGGCTCGTACAAAAAAGTCAGCAAACATCCAGCACATCCGCTAATTCCATAAATGCCAATTTTTAATTTTTCATTTTTTTTCATTACATTAGTCGCAGGATACCTGTGCTTTCAAGCACAGGAGGAATGCGACCACCAATATTTAATTCTTGAAAACCTATAGAAAAATGGGGATTGACTCTATCCCCATGAACTAAATTATCAAA
>VGKQ01000009.1 GCA_016866995.1 Candidatus Pacearchaeota archaeon | reverse complement strand
AAAAAACAGAATATAGATATTGACATTTATCTGGAGCATTATTCAAGACTTGCAATTCCTGTTGAAGACATAAAAAAATTTGCAGTAGAGATAGAGGGATTTCAAGTAGCCTGCCCAGAACTGCTCTTAGTTTTAAAGCAGGCAGCATACAAAGATAGGGAAAATTCTGCGAAAGGAGAAAAAGATAAGATAGACATAATCTCCCTGTTGTTTTTCTCTGATATTAATTTTGGGAAATATAGAGACATCTTAAAAAAGTATTCTCTTGATTATTTAATTAGCTTGAAAAAATTGCTGATAAATTTTAAGGATTATAATTCTCTGAACATGACTCCGGCAAATCTTAAGAAAACGAAGAATAAGTTTTTAGCAAAAATATAATATCTGACTATCCTTTCATCACAGCAACAGGCTTGACTCGAGCTATAAGATTTCCAATTCCAGCTTTATGCGAGACAGAAACAACTTCATCTATATCTTTATACACAGAAGGAGCTTCTTCTGCCAGCCCCTTCCAGCTCCCAGAAACAACTTCAATTCCTTTATCATTCAATTCTTTTTTAACTTCCTCTCCTCTTAAATTTCTCAATGCAGCAGAACGCGAGGAAACTCTGCCTGCCCCGTGAGCCACACTAGCAAATGAAACTTCCTCTGCTTTTCCAGTCCCAACTAAAACATAAGAAGCAGTTCCCATGCTTCCTGGAATTATTACAGGCTGCCCTATTTTCCTGTAATCTTCTGGAATTTCCTTTCTTCCTGCTCCAAACGAGCGAGTAGCTCCTTTTCGATGTATGCACAGTTTTTTAATTTTCCCATTAACAAAATGCTCTTCAAATTTTACAATATTATGGCAGACATCATAAATTAATTTTGATTTAAATTTAGGAAAAATTCTTTTCATTGTTTCTCTAACCCAGTAAGTTATTAACTGCCGGTTTGCAAATGCAAAATTAGCAGCACACGCCATTGCTGAAAAATATTTTTTTCCTAAGTCAGAATTTATCAGAGCATTTACTAACTCTCTATCCTGCTCAGGCCATCCATATTTTTCTTCCATTAACTTAATATAATCAGAAGCTACTTGATGTCCCAATCCTCTAGAGCCGCAATGAATTCCAATTGTAACCTGCCCTTTTTCCAGTCCAAAAGCTTTTGCAATTTTCTCGTCGAAGATTTCATCAACAACTTGAACTTCTAAAAAATGATTTCCTGCTCCTAAACTTCCTAATTGAGGCATCCCTCTTGCTCTTGCTCTGTCTGAAACATCAGCAGGATTTGCACCTAAAATTTTTCCATTATCTTCTGTATGTTTCCAGTCCTCATCTTCTCCATAACCTTTTTTAACAGCCCACTGAGCCCCTTCAACAAGAACTTCATTTAATTCTTCACGAGTTAATTTAATTCTTCCTTTTTCTCCAACACCACTTGGAACATCTCTGAATAGCTTGTCTATAATTTCTTTTTTCTTTTTCTCTATATCTTTCAGAGTTAAATTAGTAGAAAGAATCCTAATTCCGCAATTTATATCATACCCGCACATTCCAGGAGAAATAACACCAGAGTTAATATCAAAAGCAGCAACTCCTCCAATTGGCATTCCATATCCGCAATGCGAATCTGGAAGAAGAATTATATTTTTCACAATTCCAGGCAACATTGCAACATTACTTGCTTGTTTGAAAGTCTCATCTTCTTTCATCTTTTCAAGCAATTTTTCTGATGCAAAAATTCTTACAGGCACGTTCATCTTCCCAGTTTTAGGAATTTCCCATTCTACTTCTGAAATTTTCTTCAATTCAATTTTCTTTGTCATATTTTACTAGAAGAAAGAGAAGTTTATAAGCTTAATTAATATAAATCACAACTCTTAATAATAAACAAACAATTAAAAATTAAATTATGTTAATTCAGAATTATACATCTAAGACAACCTGAGCAACAAACTTATTTCCAAGTTTCTTCACAAACATAGAATTGTAAGTTACAGCTTTCACATCCTGCGATATCTTGTAATTTCCAGCATTATCTCCATAAACTTCTGCTTCAATCTTGTCGCCTTTAATTTTAATTTTATTTATCTTACTTAAAACAAAACTTTGCGAGTCATATAAAAACAAGAATTCTTCAAGAAAATTATACAGCAAACTTGAATTATCCTTTCCAGAAACTTTTATTTTTTTCTTTAATCTTGATTTAATCTTGGTTTTTTTAGTCATAATCTCAACTAAAGCTAAAGCTGAATTTTCAAATGCCTCATTCAGGCTTTTTCCATAAGCCTGAAACTTTACATCTGCTGTATGCTCTAGGAATTTATATCTCATTTTTAAATTAGTGGAAAAGTATTTAAATAACTATTCTTTGTATAAATTATAAAAGATGGTGAAAATAAATATAGAAAAAAAGCTTATGCTGCATTATATTCTGGAATAGCTGATGATTATGCCTGGACAACAGCAGAAACCAACACCAATCAATGGACACTGACAAATTCAGGACTAGGATACAATACAACAGCTTATGTCTGTTGATTTTCTTTATTTTTTCCAGATAAAAAGCTTGATTTTTCTCGGCTCATATATATGCAGATTGGATGAAACAATTCTTTCTTTTGCATAAACCTCTGGAATAAAAACATCTGGGTTGCAGATATCATTAATCAGGCAAATTTTCACAGAAAAATTCAAATCGCTTGAAATTCTTTCCTTGACAAAATTATTTATATTAACAAGATTATTTGCAAAAACATCATTTCTGAAATTATTGTTCTGTATTATTTCTTCAATTATCCTGTCTCCTAATGTTGGAATTTCTTCATTTGATTTTTTTGCCTGGCTGGAATAAAAAGTAAGCAAAAAAATCGCAAGTATCATGGCTGCCATAAATGATTCAACAATTCTTATCCATGCCTTTTTATTTCGCAAGACAAACACATTTTTAGTTTCTTGCCTATATTTTCCAGCTTTCTTATTTTTTCTCATTTTTTTAGTTTCGGAAAGTGCGCTGGGTGTGGGATTCTCGTCAGAGATTTCGAACCCACATGACTTTGGTAAGTCTCTGGCTTATCAGGCCAGCGTGGCTACCATTTCACCAACCCGGCTTTGCACACCGAAAGATTTATAATCTTCTTATAATTATAATAATTGACTTTGGTAAGGTGGTTTGTCATTTCATCGAACCCGCAACTTATCACTGCGGTTTTTTCTTTATTTCTTTTCATTTTACCATGCCTGAACATTTAATATAAAATAATTAAATGTGCCATTATTATAAGCCACCTGAACAGGAATATCTCTTGCAAAAACCTCAGCCCTGTTCGGTTTTTGCTTTACTGCTTTCATTATTTCTTTTCCTTCTGTATCCCTCAATATAAATCCAAAATCATTTTTTACAGGAATTCCAAGCCTGTCATGCAAACTTGAATAATCATGCTCGTAATTGTTTCTTAGCTGGCTTATTTTTTCATAAGAAACAATATTGTAAACTCTCGTGGTTCCAATTAAATAATGCTCAATTTCCTTCAAAACAGTGCACGAAACAAGATTTCCCGGATTTTTTTCATAAAAAAGGCTTGAAGAATAAATTGTGTAAAATTTGCCGGAAATCTGAATATAATTATTTTTGCTGTCAGAATAAGCATCTATAATATTATCTGTCTCATCCCTCACGCTTATATTTCTTAATTCAGAGCTTAAATTAAAACAGCCCTCACTTGGAAGATTTGGAATTATACTATCATCTAAAGCAATTGTATAATAAATCATCTTCATATTTACAAAATCTAAAACCCCTTTTTCCGCATAATCCAATGCCATACTATTGCCTCCCGGATTTGTTATTGGAAAATAAATCAGCAGGAATAAAACAAATCCTGAAAATATTATAAATGATATAATCATTTCAAGATGCGACACGCCTTTTTTATTCATCATTTTCCCCCTTTTATTAGCTTAATTTTTTGTTTTATATTTATTTTATTATTTACAATCAACACTATGATTTTATGGCAATTAATTTTGATTTTTTAGTCAATTTAACCTCTTTTTGTTGTTATTAATTAATCTTCAACCTTTATTATCTGATATTTTATCATGTGAAAAATATCTTCACTCCCTCATTTATCATGAATGCAAGCGCCATAAGTATGAAAGAGTGCTTTATTCCTGCCTTGATGTTTCCTTCTGCAAGCTTTCCTATAATCAATCCTGAAAATAATCCCTGAGTTAAAATTAAAATAAGGAAAGGCTTTGACAATTCTTTTATATCAAAGCTCTCGCCAGCAACACTACCTCCTCCGAAAAAACTTGAGTCCCCCATTCCCAACCCGCCTCCAAGCTCTCCTGCTATAGGCAATACTTTAATCTCAAGAACAAGCATTATTATTATAAAAATCATAAATATAATATATCCCTGAACAACAAGCGCGTAAATTGCAGCTCTTCTTTCTTTTTTCAGCTTTTCAATTTCAGAAACAGATTTTGCAACAGAATCAAGAATGCTTTCTATTTCTCCGCCGGCTTTCTCAGCCTCGCTTATAAGCATAACAGCCCTTGTAACTGTCCCGCTGTTCACATCACTGGCAAAATTCTGCAATGCCTCTTTAACAGGAATTCCAAGAGCAATCTGGTTCGCAAGCTTGTGAATATGCGGAGTCAGAGTTCCGTAATTTTTATTCTTGATATTTATTATGCTCTTGCTTATCGGCGTTCCTGCCTTGACAGATTCAACAAGATTTCTAGAAAACTCAAGAAACATCTCATTATTTTCTTTTTCTTCCTTGGATTCTGTTATCATAGATAATATAAAAGGAAGAACACCGCTTATCACAGCAATTCCTATAAAAAAATAAAACAGCTTGTCTTTTCTCAAAAATATCAGGCTTATTGCAATTATTACTAATGCTGCTATAATTCCAACAATGTGCTTTTTTTCCAGCTGCATTTTATTTCGCAAGACAATTTATTTTAGTTTCTTGCCTATATTTTGCTTGCATTTTATATTTTTTTATTTATTTTAGTATCCTGTCTGCTTGATGTGCAAAAATGCCAAAAAGACAATATTAATCAGGGCAACTATTGAGACAATTATAATAGTTATTCCTGTAAGAGTTAAGCCAATGCTGATTTTGCTCACACTCATTACCACTAATAACACCATTAATATCATTGGTGCTGCTATGACTATGCTTATATACAAATCCATAAATGTTTCAGCCATTTTTGTTGCTTTCTCTCTTTCAAGCCTGTAATCAAATAAGAGAGTTTCAGCTCTTTTGTCAAGAAAGTCAGGCAGATTTCCGCCTTCTGATATTGTTGTTGCTAACCCATTAAATAATTCAGCTACATTATTGCTAGGGCTTGATTTCGCAGAATTTTTAAGAGAATTAACAAGATCATATCCATAAATATTTACTTGATTGATTACTTTCTTGATTTCCTGCCTTGTATACGGATATTCCTTGCTTAATGCTATTACCTTAAATATCTGGCTTGGCTCAATCCCGCTTCTTGCGATTGCTGCCATGTGTATTACTGCAAAAGGCAGTTCGCGGTTTATTTTTTTATTTATCCCCTGCCTTTCAAGAATAGGATAAATATACACAAAAAGAAACATTGCTGCAGGGATAACAAGGCATATAACAACATTTGTAGCCAGCCTGCTTAATGTAAGCTCTTCTGCAAAGAAAAACGGGAAATTTATCTCAATTCTGTAAAATAAAAGCACAATGAACAATATCACAGAGAAAACAGCAGCCAGCAATGTTGTAAAAAAAATCATTGAAACATAAGTATTAAGCAGGAAGGGCAGGTTTGCTTTTCTCAAGCTTGTATTCAGCTCCTTGAAGTTTCCCTGTGAAATGAGCTTGTTTGAAATTCTTGAAAAAAACTTATTCGAAATCTTTGCATACATGCTTGGCTTTTTGAAGTCAGAAAAAACAACTTCTTTTCCCAAGTCTTTTTTTATTTTTTTTATTGCAAAGCTTGTCAGGCTTAATTCATCAATAAATTTTTTTCTGTCTTTTTCATTTACTGTGACATACTTGTCTTCATATTTCATTTTCACAAGTCCCTTCACGCTGCTTTCTTCTCCTAGCTTTTTCACAGGAGAGATATTTTCAGCAAGCGCGGGCACAGAATTATTAAGTATTCTCATCATGTTTTCAAGCGAATCAAGAGTTTTTATTATGACTGTCTTTTCCTTCTCCTGCACATTATTAATCTGATTATGCAAGACTATTATCTCTTTTATGATTTCTTTTTCTCTTTCAAGATTCTGCTTCAAGTTTTCCAGCGTCATTTTAGAATTTCTGAAATTTTTTTCTGAAAATCAAGCACAGCCTGCTGGCTTTTTTTAAAATTTTCAATATCCCTCTTCATATAATAATATTCAAGCTGATTGACAGCTTCTTTCAATGCTTCAAGAAGCTGTGCAATAATCTGGATTTCCTCCCTGCTTATCATTTTTTCCTCCTTTTTTTATTCCAGTATGGAGATTTGCATCTTGGGCATACAATTGGCATGTTTTTGTTTCTAGAAACCCATTTATGAGAGCATCTCTCGCAAAAATACCCCTCAATCTTTATTTTTCCCATCTTTTATTCTGTTTATAAAAGAAGATAGTATATAAACTTTACTATATTACTATTAATAATATACTTATAATATTATAGTATTAATAAAATTTTATTTGATATCATATTTAGCGAGAACACTCTCGGGGTTCTTGTAATATTCATTAATTATGTTCTGGACTTCCTCAAAATTAAATACTTTTCTCTTGAACAGTTCAAATATTAACTTGGCGCGGTTTTCAAAATCTTTCTGTATCTCCTCTCTTGATAATCCATATCTTAATGTAATCTTGTCAAGAACTCTTGAGTCTTTTTTAAAATAAAATCTGTCCTCTGAAGGGTTCCACATAAATGGAGTATTTGTCAGTGCAACTCCTTCAGGGTCTACCTTGACAATTTCAACTATTTCTCTTAATCTTCTTGTCTGCTGCTTTTTCACAATAGCATGAGTCATTATTGCAACAGCATCAAGAGTATTTACTAAAGTAGGAGAAAGCTCGATTGGAGGAGTTTCAAGTCTTTTTATGACAGTGTCAACAGAATCAGCGTGCATTGTTGATATTGAAGAGTGTCCTGAAGCCATTCCTTGAAATAAGACAAAAGCTTCCTTGCCTCTCACCTCTCCAACTATCACATATTCCGGGTTCTGCCTGAACGAGTTTTTCAACAAGCTGAATAAATCAACCTCTCCTGTCTGCCCTGTCCCGATTGCTGTTCTTGCAACACTTGGAAGCCAGTTTTCTCTTGACAGATTAATCTCTCGTGTATCTTCAATAGAAACAACTCTTGCTTCTGGGGGGATAAAAAAAGATATTGCATTCAGTAATGTTGTTTTTCCAGAAGCTGTCCCGCCTGTAATCAGAATATTGCACTTATACTGCACAAGTATCCAGAAGTAAGCAAGCATTTCAGGAGAAAGCGTATTCAAAGAAACAAGCTGCGGAGGCGTCCACGGAACTTTTGTGAACTTTCTGATTGTGTCAAAAATATTCATTGGCTTGTTTCCTGCTATAAAAAATTTACAAGGCTCTATTTCAATATCATAAACTTCATCTTTATTATCAAGAATTTCAACATCTTCAATTCTCACAAATTCCTGCCCTGAATTTAAAAGCCAGCCTATATATTCCAGCTCTTTTTTCACAATCCCTGAATTTTTTTCCTTTTTTATTTCTTCGCATAATCTTTCTGCAAAATATCTTGAAAATGAGCTGTAATAAAACCGATTTAGGCTGAAACCGCAATTATTTGTCAATTTGCTTTTATTCAGCTTCAGTTTCCTTATTATTTCTAAAATCGGAGCTCCAGGAATTCTGCTATGCCTGATAAATGTTTTATGCTCTGTTTGTTTTTCAGTCAGAATATTCAGGCAGCTTTTTTTGTAAATATTGCCAAACCCCACAACTTCTTTGAATTTCAAATAATAGGGAGAAGGTATGCTGACTCTGTATCCTTCTTTGTCCTGCCTTAAATAAGAATAAATTCCAATTCTTCCGAGAAGATATGCCAGCCCTTCTGCGAGTTTTTTTGAAAATGTCTTGTAGCTTAACCCTGACTTGCATGTTCCGTCCCCGTCAAACAATCCTTTAATAAATGAGGCAATAACATTATTGTCAGACTTGAATATTGCCTCTGGAATTTCAACTATTCTTGATTTTTTCCCTATTGGAATTCCAAACACCCTGTTGAAAAAATACGGCGCAAAAAGGTTGCATAAATAAATCCTGTTGTCATTATAATAAGAATCAAATCTTCCAAATTTTTTTAACAGCCTGTCCTTTATTGAATTCTTAAAACCTTCTTCATAGCATGAAAAGTCAATAAACTCTTTTGACAAATACCCGTCACTTATCAGCGCCCCTGCAAGATAAGCCAAATCCTCATCAATTTCTTTTGGTATCTTGATTGACTTTGTTTTTTCCCTTGTTCCTCCGCCATAAACATTCAGCGAAATTTCTCCAAGTTCTGAAAAATTTATGTTTCTTTCACTGCATATCTTGTCAAGCACATTGAAAGATATTGAATTTCCCCTGCTTATTACTTCATAAAAATATGATTCTCCCACACCATATTTTTGGGACAGAGCCTGCCTGCCCAGGTTTATTTCCTTCACAATATTTTTCACAGCCTCTGTGCTTATTATGCATACTTTTTTTAAATAGGAAAAATCTTTGATTAATGTGTAAACATCTATTTTCTGCCTGTAACCATTTATGCCTATTTCCTTGGGCATAGGCAGAATCATTCCTTTCTTCAGGTTTTTTGCTTCAACCATTTTTAAAGAGTCATCTGCAACATGAAATATGTGATTTTGAGTTACTTCTATCTCTCCGCCGTCTTCAAGCTTTAATCTTACAATTTTATCAGGAGCTTTCAGCTTTATGATTGACTTAATCCTGCAGATTGTCTGTTCAAGTGTTTCCTCATCAACTCCCTGGCATGCAAAATTTGAAACCTCAATAACTTCATTTCCGCCCTCAATTTTGAACCCAAAATTTTTTTTGCATTCTTCAAAAAGCTCTTTTATATCCCTGATTCTCCCGTCGCTCATCTGAATATACCCATTTTTAAAGCAGAAAGTAGGCCCTTTGCTTGTAACATCTGCTGTATATGTTGCATTTACTCTGCTTCCATCTGGCAAGGTGCCGTCAAGAAGAGGAGAAGCATACGAAATATATCTTCCTGTTCTTTGTGCAAGCTTTTCGACAAATGAAGCGAGATATTCCACATCTTTATACATAATGTTTGTTTTCAAATTCCTGTAAATTCTGTGGATAATATAAATGGGAGTATTAACTCCATTGCACTCTATATCCTCAATAAAATAATCTTTTGACAATGCTTCAATCTCATTTAATCCAATAAAATCCCTGTACAAGTAGTATGAAATTTTTTTATATTCTTCCTTGTTCACCTTTAAGTTCAATTCTGAAATTAAAAGTTTTGCTGTCTTGCTCACATAAGCTATCATTGCTTCGGGTGTTCTTTCCACAAGAACATTTATGTTGATAATCTCTCTCATGCTTCTCTCAATTTCTTCAAGCATCTCCCTCTCATTTTCAGTCAGGAGCGGCTCTTCTAATTCATAAATTAATTCAGAAGCTTCCTTGTTCCAGTAAATATGGGCAAACGCATACGGAGAAATCAAAGCATATCTTACATCCACTTTTGTCTTGTCCTCAAATCTCGGGAGAGCGGGAATTCCTGGATTAAGATTTATTTCCAATTCATCAGTTAATTCTTCAGGCATATTCTTCCTCTTTTTTTATCTTAAATTTTTATATAGAATTAGTGGTAAAAAATCTATTTAAATCTTCCTTATCAATAGATTTTTTACTTATGTCAGATAATTTGTTATAAAGCTATTAAAAACAATTAAACAAATCTATTTTAATAAGTATGCTATTAATATGCTCTGTTTAAATTAAGCTGTTAAATATAATCATCATAAATTATTATTTTTGAGCTATTATTAATTGATTTCATATTTAAACAACTAATTAAAAAATATTCAAATTCCCTCAATTTATATGAGTTTTAACTTAGACTTGAGAAATCTATCTGAGACAAGTCGTTTTTTGTTCCAGTGTTTGTTATTGATATTTTGTATGGTGTCTGGGCTTTCTGGAATGTGTAGCTTGATTCTTTTCCATTATATTTTATGTTAAGCTTGTCTTTATAATTCAGGAAGAGCCTTATTGTATACTTGTTTCCTTTTTGTGTTGTCAATACTACCACATTTCCAGATGCATTTATTTCAGAGCCGGGCTGCCCGTATGCATATACGCTGTCTTCAATTAATATAACTATGCTGTCATTCTCGCTGTCTACAATCATTTTTCCCTTGCTCATTTTTATTTCTACTGGTCTTGAATTTCCTGCAACATACCTCACTTCTTCTATGCTTCCGTCTATATTATTGAGCATTTCAATGCTTGAAGTTACTGCAACAGAATCTCTCTTCTCATCAACTGCCGGCTTTACAAATCCAAGGACAATTCCGATTAAAGCCAGTCCAATAAGTGTGTAAATTACAGTTTCAATCCATATTTGCCCCTTTTTCATTTTCTTCTTTTTTCCTATATTTTGTTATTTCTATTAATTAGCTTCAATTTGCATTTATCTTATTATTAATTATTGTATTGTTATTTGATTAATTTTTTTAGTATTGATTATCACTCACTTAAACTACTAGCTCTCAATTATCTTAATTTAAACTTTATTTTGTTGCGAGTTTATTTATATTTTTATTATTAGTTTTAAGCTGATTCTATTTTGTATTTAATTATAGAAAAAATATCTCAGCATATAGATATTTTTTCTTCAGGCCCTGAACAAGTAACTTCACAGTCAGAATCTCCAGAGACAACCCCTATTTTTGCCTCAATAGCATTTCCCAAGTCAAATCCGTATCTCTTGCTTCCACCTGTCTCTGGGATTGCGAGAGTTGAGCTTCCTGTTGTATACATCCAAACTCCTGCAAATGTCTCTCCATCTATAATCTCATATTTTTTTGACTCTCCATTCTTGTCAGTCAAAGCCACAATAATCTTGTCTATTTTGATATTTTTTGCGCCTCTTTTTATCATAATTGATGTATTGCTTGGGCTGTAGCAAGTAAAATCCTCTCCTATCGTGATATATTCAGAATTTGTTATGTCATAGCAAATTTTTTTCTCGCAAAGATTATTTTTTACCCATGGAATTATAACTCCTCCGATAATAGCAGCTGCAGCTATTGTAATCATAATTATAAGAACAGTTGCTATAATAGCTGAAATCCCCTTTTTATTCATTACAAATTAGGCAAGGATACCTCTACTTTTAAGCAGAGGAGGAATTGCCTTCTCCAATTTAGTTCTAAATTTGTTTTTCTTTTTTAACATTTTTGTATCCTTGCGTAAATACCTCGGGCTTTAGCCCGAGTGTTATTCATTTTTAATTTAATAAGCTTGAATTTATCTTTTATTGATGACTTAATTTAATTTTTTTTGATATTAATTGTTCCCGCTCTTTTATTTAACTGATTAACTTTGATTATTTTGGATTTATTTCTGTTATTCAAGAAACTTCAATCTTATTCTTCTCACATATAAATTCTTGCTTTGAGTTCTTTATTTCTCCGAGAATAATCGGGACAACTTCAATCTTGTCATAGCTTCCTCCCAAACCATATATATTTCCCTGCCCTGTTCCTAATCCATTTTCTCTCTGGATTTCAGTGTCTCCCCCGCTTATTTTTCTTATTTCAATATTCACAACAGGAACATTCCCTGTATTTGTCAAAGACAATATCTCGCCGTCAAGGCTTGTATCCAAGCTCACATCACCACAACCCATTTCACACGCTTCCTTGTTTTTTTCGCATTGTTCCTTAACAAAACTTGATGCCCAAATAAATATAATCAATGCTATAACAACAACAATTGCAATAAGAAGAACAGTTGCTATAATTGGAGAAATTCCTTTTTTCAGTTCTCTATTTTTATTTCTTCTCTTTTTCATATTATATTATGCTATTTTATGTTTAAAAAACTTTAGTTTTAAAATTTCTTTATTCTATTATTTTAAAAAATAATGGAAAGATTTAAATAATACTATCACTATAATGATAGTATGAAAATTGAATTAGTAAACCCTTATGTAATAAAGATTTTGATATCTTTGAGGAAAGAAGACAGCGCCAGCTCTGTTTCCAAAAGGATAAAATTATCATATGGCTGGACGCATAAATGGATTCATGAGTTAATCAATGAGGGAATTTTAAAGGAAAAATGGAGGGGTGTTGTCTTGCAGGAAAACAACAAAAGATACAGAAGAATCTTAGAATTTATAAAAAAAAATTTTATTGACGCTAATTTTTATTATTCTGCCTTAAGCTTGTTTGGCATAAAATATTGCTTCACAAAAACTGACGCAGTTTATATTTGGACAGAAGGAAGGTATAATATTGCCAGATACAGAGATTATTATCCTGTTTTTATAAAAATTAAAGAGGAAGATTATGGGTTGTTTTTGAAATACTGCAGTAAATTGGGATTGAAGATTAATGCCAATAAAGGGGTTTTTTATTCTCCTGAAATTGTAAAAGATTTTGAATGTGAAAAGAAAAACGATTTTTTTGTCGAAAAGTTGGATAAAACAATAGAATTTATGAAAGACAAAATCTACAACTTTCAGCCCGCCTTGGAAATTATTGCTGAGATGTACAATAAAAAATTAAATGTAAAATATAAGGAGGCAAATTTCTGATGGATTTGACAGATAGGGAGAATAATATTTTTGAAATATTGCAAAAATTCATAGATTCCGGGCTTGACTTTGTTATAGTCGGAGGGTATGCTGTTTCTGCGTTTAAGCATAGATTCTCTATTGATGCTGACATTGTTGTAAAAAGCGCAGATGTGGCGGCGTTTGAGGATATTCTAAGGAAAAATAATTTCAGAAAAACAATCAGCAAGGAGCTTGAAAATATTTATTCTTCAAAGTTTGAGAGATATGAAAAAGATGCAGCAAGCATTGACTTACTGATAAATGCTGTTGCCTCACGAACAACAAATGCTGTTTTCAGCTATGATTTGCTGGTTAATAACTCTGCAAAAAGAAAGATAATAGGGACTGAAAAGGAAATTATTGCTTATGTCCCAAATAAAGAGGCGTTAATAGCCATGAAAATACATTCAGGCAGGCTGGCTGACTTCAGGGATATCGCAGCACTGGCAAAAGATACAAATCTTGGCATAATAAAAAAATTCCTGTTTATTGGAAACTTAAATCAGGTTAAAGAAAATCTTAAGAATTTGGAAAGGGCTTTAAATGATAAAAACTTTATTGATTCTTTTAAGGGAGTTTTTCTGGAAAAAAAGTTTGACATTGACGTTTCCCAGCTTAGAAAAATAGCAAAATTAGCTTAGCTATTAATCTGTATAATTTTGTAACTATTATCAAGTTACAACAGAAAAGTTTATATACTCTTTTATGCTGTAAAATTTATGAATTACACAAAATCACGATTTGAATTAAGCCAGGCCAGAAGGTGGCAGAGAAGACAAACAAGAAGCAAACTTGAATCAGCCGCAAAAATAGGAACAGCAACTGCAGCAGCAGTTGCATTATCTGGATTAGCAGGAAAAGCCCAGGCTTCAATCATAAATGTCAGTCATATTCAAGATGTTGTTCCTGCGGCTGGAACTCAAGGCGGAGTTTCAAGAGATTATGAAACTTATAATTTAAAAGTTGATGGACAAGAGCCACAAGCATTAACACTTGCATTTGCATACAGAACAGTTCCAGGAATTGGAAATGTTTTTATAGGTGGATTAGAAAACCTTCCAGGAGACCCATTCACCCCTATAACAACTGCAACAGGATTTATCAATAAAGATGATGCAAATTTCTGGGGTTTAGAAAACTATGGAGATGTTCTTGGTGGAAATGTTCCAGGTGGATTTTTTGGATTTTATGACAAAAATGGAGATGGAAATATAGGAACATTTAATGATGTAACAGGAGTATTAACACCAGATACAGGAGAAAGCTATCCTATTGTTACATTTACAGGGTTTCAGGCATTTCCAGAACAAAACGTTTTAGCTACAGTAAATTCAATTAACCTTGTTCCAGAACCAGCAACAGGGGCTTTTATTGTTGCGGGATTAGTTGCTTCTCTTTTAGCAAAAAGAGCTAGAAATTTTGGAAATAGAGTTAAACAATATTTCAAATAATTCAAGTGATTCTATTAGAAAGATTTAATTATTTCAGGAATATATAAATTATATGATATCCAGCTTAAAATCAAGGTTAAAATCAGGATTAGCTTCTCTTCTTGTACTAGCAGGATTATCCTCTTCTTTAGAAGCCAATGTTATAAATGTCAGTCATATTCAAGATGTTGTTCCTGCGGCTGGAACTCAAGGCGGAGTTTCAAGAGATTATGCAACTGAAAACCTAAAAGTCGAAGGACAAGATCCTACAGCTTTAATACTTGCTTTTGGATATAGATATCCTACTCAAGAAGAATTAATACAATATCCTGGTTTACAATCAGACTCTAAACTTTTTATAGGTGGATTAGAAAACTTACCAGGAGACCCATTCACCCCTATAACAACTGCAACAGGATTTTTTAACAAAGATGATGCAAATTTCTGGGGATTTAAAAATTTTGGAGATGTTCTTGGTGGAAATGTTCCAGGTGGATTTTTTGGATTTTATGATAAAAATGGGGATGGAAAAGTGGGAACTCTTAACACAGAAACAGGAGTATTAACACCAGATACAAAAGAATTTATTAATCCACAGCATATTTATTTTACAGGATTTCAGCCATTTCCCCAGCAAAATACTCTTGCAACAATACAATCAATAAGCATAACAAATGGTTATGTTAAAAATATTCATGCTGAAATTGCTCCAAGAAATTCAGATGATACACAAGTTAAAGTTGGATTTTTTGAATTTGATTGGTATGCAGATAATCTTTTCACATCAATTCCTGGCTCTGATAAATCAAAATTAGATGCAAAATACAGAATTACTTTTTGGGAAGATGTTGGAAAAGATGGAAATAAAGATAACGATATTATGCTTACAAGAGAAGATGGAAGTCTTGTGCAGAGTGATAACCACATAATTTTCATAGTAAATAACCCTGAATTTTACAAGCCACAAGATAAAAAAATAAATCCGTATGATGAATATATTACACATATGTTTATGTTTGGAATTCCTGATTTTACACTACAAGAAGAAGGAATTACTAGAATATATTCAAAAATAGAAGATTTGGAATTTGGAAATCCAGATTATTTTCAGTTTAATCCTGCATTTTCTGATTATATAGATGTTTATAAAACACCAGATGCTCCAACTCTTTCTTTAGTTGGCTTAGGATTAGCAGGATTATGGGCATCTTTCAGAAACAAAAGAAAAAATAATTAGCAAAAAGACAAGCATTCTTACAATAAGATTAATTAAAATATTTTAAGCAATTAAGTCAAGTTTTATATGACATTATTAACAGAGAAGAAAAAATTATTCAGAAAAATAATTTTTTCCAGCCAGAGCATTATCAGAGTGTTTCTTTATATCTGTCCCGTATAAAGCAGTATTATAAACAGCTACTTCATCTGTTAATCCGTTAATTATTCTCCCAACAAATAATCTATCATTTCCTAAATAAACAGGAATAGAAGTTAGTGTTGCACTTCCTTTTTCTTTCCCATTAATATATAATGTGAGGTTATTTCTTGAATTAACAATAGCAATATGATACCAAGTTCCTGTTTGCAATGCATCAGAACTTTCTATAACCTTAACATTATTATAATAACTTCCAATTTTTCCAGAAGTTTCTATTTTTAATCCATAATTAGGATTAGCTCCACTTAATTCTGTAATAATAAAAGCATAAGTAAATGCAGGAATAGCATTTAAGTAAACTAAAGCTTCAATTGTAAAATCTCCTGTAAATTGCAAATTATTCCAAGGAGTTGTAGAATTTTGTGCAAATTTATCTTTATCTAAAACATTCATTGCCTTTCCAACTTTTCCAGGCACATAAGATGTTATTAAAGCCATACTCAGATTATTTCTCCCCAGCTCATCAATGCCATTTCCCTCAAACTTCCACCACGAAACAAGTGAAGGAGGTATACTAGGAACAGGAGGAGCAGTCTGGCAGGTTCCCAAGCTGCAATATCCTGACAAACAATCCATATTTCTCATACAATCTTCTCCTAAAGCGCATCCGCCGCAATTTGTCCCGCCGCAATCAACATCACTCTCATCCTGATTTTTTTTATTATCTGTGCAAGTTCCAGGAAGCAAAGCAAACTCATTGCAGTTTTCAATTTCTTGAGTAATTATAGCATCCTGGCATAAAACAAGAGTTTTATTTGACATAAAAGGCTGAATAGTTATTTTTGTTATATTCCCAAGTTCAGAATACTGAAAAATTAAGTTTAATTTCTGCCCAATTCCCAGCTTATTATTCAAGTAAACTTTTTCCCCAAGAGAAATGCCAGGAGAAATAAGAGGATAAACAGCTTTTCCTTCTGTCATATTGCTCGCCCTAATAACAAAGCCGTCAATATCCCATCTCCCAGTATTCTTGAATGTTATATTTATTTCCTTGCTTCCAGCATTGCACACATAATCATCAATTGCAATGCTTATCCCTTCCCTGCATACTGGACTGGGCTTAAGCACATATAATTTCAGAAATGCATAAACCATAATGCTTAATATCAAAGCTATCATAACAAGAAGAACATATGCAACCATTTCTGTAACTGCTTTCTTATTTCGCAAGACAAACACATTTTTAGTTTCTTGCCTATATTCTCTATCCTTATTATTTCTTTTTATTTTCCTCATTTTTCATTCAGCTCAATTAATTGCTCATTACCCAATATTGTTATTGTTGAACCCTTAATTATTTACTTTAACTTTAATTTTGGTTTTATTAATTTAATTAAACTTAGTTAACTTTGCGCCTTGTTATCTGCAATTTAATGTTTATTTCTCACTTAACCCTTATTATATTTATTTAATCTTATTTTGTTGTGAGTTTATGGAGCCCCTGTACTTGTTTCAGAATTTCCTGTACCTGTTTTATCTTTTTCTTCAACCTCTTCTGTTGTAACAACATATCCTCCCTTCTTTATAACCATGCCAAAATTCTGGTATTTTTTAATTGCAAATTCATAAGTTATTTCTCCTATTTTAATTTCAATTATGCCCCCATGGCTTTCAACACTTGTCTTGTCTACTTCTTCTCCTGGCAAAGTTATAGTTGATGTCCCTCCTGCATCAATAGTTATAACTCCTGATTTTCCCTTGTTAAACACAAGAATAGTTATATTCTTCTCATCTCCAAATACAAAAACCCAGTTATCAACATCTTTTGTATTCATATTGTCAACATAAGTTCTGGTCCAGTTTTCAACCATAGGAGAAGTTTCATTTTTGTTGTAAATTGCAAAATCAACAACTTTCCCAGACTCAAACCCAAGCTCCTTGTTCAAATCATAAACAACATTCTGCTCTTTTGGCTTTCTTAAATAACTTGAGGCAGAAAAAATCCCAAAAACAATTAACATTATAATTACTGCTGCAACCAAGTAGAACTGTCCTTTCCTCATCTCTTTTTTCATAAAAATATTAGATATTTTTGATTTAAATATCTTGCTAATCAAGAATATATTATTAGATAATATTAATAACATTAAAATAATTAAAAAATAAATTTAATTCAAACTAATTAATATTTATCAAGTTTATTATTGAGAATAAGGTTTTTTTAATCTTTCAATCCATTCTGCATGCGGAATATATTCATCCCATTGTGACAGGCAAGTAATTATATTTCTTTTTCCAAAATGTAGCTCTACACAATTTTTTCCCCTATACAATACAAACTCAGCACTGGTATATTTTCTTTTGCCAACAATTGGAATTTTTACTCCACCAAATTCCAAGCACGCCCTTAGAGTATATGCAGGATTTACAACTAAAACCTGTGTATCAATTATTACTGGCTCTCTTTTTTTATCAGGAAACATTCTGTTATCTCTCTGAACACTTCTTTTTTCTTTTCTTAATTTTTCAAAAATACCAAAAGTAACTGCACTTGGAGGCTCGCTTGCCAATGCCATTCCAGCTATAACCAAAACAAGCTCGCCTTCTTTTGCTTCATAAACTGAGCTTGCTTCTCTTCCAGGAACTATTATTCTTGTCATCTTAATTTATCAGAACTCTTCTTGCCTCCGCAATTGTAAATTGCAGTTTTGGAAACCTTTTTCTAAAAGGTTTAGCAGACTCGGAAGTTTGCCTCATGCTTGCCAGCAGTTTATCTTTAAGCTTTCTCAGCCCTGCTTTCTTGCAAGCACCTTAACTCATGTTTATGGTTGCTCCGGTCAAGGCCTCACCAGTTTCGCAAGAGCAAGATCGAGCAAGACAAGACCTCAACGTCCACCTAAAGGACTTCTGGTTTGCATGTCACTCGCTTCCTTGCAGCTTGCCTAAAGCCCGTTTGCAAATGGCAGAGGGCTAACCTGCCAGCCTAGTCTGCTGAAAAAGGCAGACTAGAGCTGTTTATAAATATTATGATATCACAATTTTCTCAGCAAGAATAACAACAAAACAAGCTCAAAAGTTACAGGAACAAGCATAAAAATTTCCTTTCTGATTTCATTTTTATTGTTTATATCAACATAAAGCCAGCTTCCAACTCCTGCCATGCTTCCTTCCTGCCTGAATAAAAGAACACCAAAATGCTCTCCTTCTCCTTCAATGCAAACAGGAATTTTTTTATTTCCATTTACAATAAAATTTTTCTCATATTTTATTTCAACTCCAGCATTTCTCGAGTTGAGATTATAATCGTCAAGATTATTGCTGTTTATTTTGCTCCATTTATCTTCAGCAATAATCTTTCCTGTTGCAAAAATTGTTACATTCTCACATTCTCCAAAAAATTCAATCCTGCCGGGAGAAACTCCAAGCTCAACAGCAGAAACAAAACTAGATAAAAAAATAATAAAAATTAATATAAATAATTTTCTTTTAATTTTAATTTTATAAAATTTATTTTTCAACAGCCCAGAAGATTATGCTGGCATTATGCTTAATCATATCATAATCTATATCTCCATCATAATCAGTCAAATCAAGCTTGGCATATACAGACTGCACTTTAACCCCATTTTGGGTTGGACGCGAAATATTAACATTAAACATTCCAACTAATCTGTATGTATCAGAAGAGGTTTTTTTGAAATAAGTGTAATTAAAAATTTTTTCCTGCGAGTTTGCCAGTCTTGGAGTTACAGATATATCAGTAGTCCCTGTATTATTTATTGCAATATTAACATCATTGCTTTTGTATCCCTTAGTTACACCTCCAAAATAAGCATAATCTGGTACTTCAATAGAAACAACTGACTTAAATATGTTTGCCTCAACTTTCATCTTTCCAGTATCAGCAGCAGAAACAACAATTAATAAAAACAAAATAACAGCAATACATATAATTAAAAGCCAAGCTATACACCTCTTTCCCATTATAAGTCCAGTTTTTCAATTTATTTAAAATTTTCGGTTTCTCTCAAATTAAAAAAACACAGGAGTAATATAAATCTCAATAAGGCTTGCTATTGCCAGAACAATTATTCCTATAATCAGAAGATAGCTTGATCTCTGGATAATCTTGAGAAGATTATCCTTTGAAATTTTCTTTCTCAAATAGTTTGATATAGCAATGCTTGTCATTCCCCCAGCCATTGCAACAATAAAATAGCCCGCTATTTCAGGAATTCCATGAACAAGAAATCTTGTCAATCCAAGAGGAAGATTTGAAAGCTTGTATTTTATTGACAATGCAATAACACTTGAAACAACACTTGCATTCCATGAAATAAGAAATATAACCCCCGCCCCAAAAACCAATGCAAAAGCTAAGGTAAAAATAGCAACATAAACATTATTTGAGAATATTGAGAAAAAATTTCCTTGTGGTTTTGTTTCTATATCCTGAATTGTCTCATTTATCTTGTAATTGTCAAGGCAGTTTTCATACTGCAATGGATTGTTTAAGACGCAGTAAGTTTCAATCTGCGAGTTAAAGTTAATATGAGAAGGAATAATCACCTGCCAGAATGTAAATCCTATAATAAACCCTACAAATAAATATAGAAACATTGAAAGTATTTTCCAGTCATCATATATTGCTTTTATTTCACTTTTATCTTTTATATTTTTTCTTTCATCAAGCCTTATAGAATAATAAATAAATGTAATTGAAAAAAGAACTGAAAACATCACAACAAGCAAGCCAGAATATCGCGATAAAACAACATCCTGCGCGAAAATCCAGTTGACAATTAAGAATGAGAGAGAGGAATACAGCAAGCCTACAAAAATCATCTCCCACGGCCTTCTTCTCGCCTCTTTTGGATAAACTATCACCTCTAGCATAATTCTATTAATTAAACTGCATTTTTAACCTTTTCCTTAATTGTATTTGTCAGATTTGATAATTAATATAATCAAATAATCTTTGATAAAGTATGATATAATCTCCTTATTAATATAACAATAAGTTTTTATTTGATAGGCTCATTAAAATTATATTCTCTCCCTGATTAAACAAAATTAAAGAATTATTTTCTGGCTTTTCTTCTTACTAATGTTACTGTTACAGCTAATATAATTATACCAACAATAAACACAATAACAACTATTGTTCCGGCTGTTCCTAATGTTCCTACAATTGCTCCAGTTATTCTTGCAAGCAAGCCCTGTGCAGGAGCAGCAGGAGTTGTTAAAGATATAGGAGCAGTTGTTTCAGACACAGCAGCAGTTGCATTTTCAGGAGTTGTTGCAGGAGTTGTCTTTTCTTTGCTTGTAGTCCATCCAGAATCACTCACAACATTTGCAGGTTTTGGCAAGTTTCCAAATACTCCCCATAATGAAAAATGATCTGTTAAAGCCCAGACATAATTGCTTGTTGTATCAACTCCTCCAATTGGAGCATCATAAATTATCCATGTTCCTGATGTTGAATTATAATATGCAAGCCTTAAGCTTGATTCAACCAATCCAGAAGCATTAACTTCAGCATCTGTATAATAAACTTTTATTTTTGTATTATTCAATTTTCCTGTGAAGTTTCCATCCCTGTCTTCAATCTGGATATATTTTCCCAATCCTGGAACTCCAAATGCAGATGTTCCAGAAGGCAGAGAATTGTACTTGGCTACTGTAATTATTCCGCCTGCTGCTGAATCAAGGTTAAGCTCAATATCAACTCCAACAGATGGCATGCTTATTGTTCTGCTTGTTGTAGGGGGAATTGTTTCTGAATCTGCTGCCTGAGAGCCAGCAGGTATAATTGTTATAATTCTCTCTTCAGAAGCATATCCTAACACTGCCGGATTTTCTTTAACATTAATCCCTATCTGAACTTTATGTTCTCCAATTGAAAACTTGCTTGTATCAATTGTTATATTGTAAGTAAATTTCCCATTCGAATATCCCTGATTATATCCATAATTATACCCATATCCATATTTATACCCATAGCCATATCCATAGCTTGAAGTGCTTGAAATTAATTTGACTGTTACTCCATCGCAGATTGTTTCAGGAGAATTAATTGAGAAAGCGCATGCAACTTTATCATCTATAAAAACACCTGCAGGATTTGGCAAGGGCATTCTCTCATTGCTGTTTATTGTTATTGTAGCTGTTGTTGATATTTTATCTCCTTGCTGAGGATTTGAAACAGCAAATCCTGACAAAGAAACATTAAAAGCATTTGCAGGCCCTGCTAAAATAAGCATAACTAAAACTCCTAGAGTAAGAATTCCTGCTATAATCTTTGTCCCTCTTCCCTTAATATTCATAGTTTTTAGAGTTAAGTTTTATTTATAAACTTTGTTGTTTTACAAAATTCATATTAATTTATATTTACTACCAATTAGTATAAAATTTTATCTTTTAATTATTTTTTTCGAAGACAAAATATGTGTTTTGCTTGTTTCTTGAATTTTTTATATTTTCTCTTCTATAAAATTTATTGCCACTTTTCCCTGATAACAATAAGGTTTATATATTAAATCCGGGTTTAAAAAATATGAAGCTTATTGCAGTAATTCCCGCGTTTAATGAAGAGCAGAATATAGCAAATGTAATTAAAAATATCCCAAGAAAAATTTCCGGAATAAAAGAAATAAAAGTTCTTGTTATGGATGATAATTCAAGAGATAGAACAGCAGAAACAGCAAAATCTGCAGGAGCAGATTTTGTGATAAAAAACAAGCAAAACCTTGGATTAGGAAAAAATTTCAAAAAAGGAATTGAAACAGCGCTGAAACTTAAAGCAGATATAATTGTTAATATTGATGCTGACAATCAATTTAATCCAAGAGATATTCCAAAACTTATACAGCCAATTCTAGACAATGAAGCAGATATGGTTACTTGCTCCAGATTTTTAAATCCTCAATTAACCAAGAATATGCCATTTGCAAAAAAATGGGGTAACAGAAGATTTACTAATTTGATTAGCAGAATAACTAACCAGAAATTTACAGATACCCAGTGTGGTTTTCGGGCTTATTCAAAAGAAGCTGCATTAAGATTAAACCTTCAGGGGAGATTTACTTACACGCAGGAAGTTTTTATTGACCTGGCTGAAAAAGGCATAAAAATAAAGGAAATTCCGCTTGAAGTAAATTATTTTAGGGAAAGAAAATCAAATATTTCAGGCAAACTCGGAAAATACGGGCTAAAGAGCATAGCCATAATTGCAAGAGCAACACGAGACACCCAGCCACTGACTTTTTTTGGAGTTCCAGGGGCAATTATCTTTTTGCTTGGAATAATAGGGGCTGGATTTTCTTTCTGGTATTGGCTTACTCACTTAATGACAACTCCAGTAAGGCAGCTGTTCAATGTCTCAGTTTTCTTCCTTATTTTTGGCTTGTCTTTAGGCGTTCTCGCTCTTCTTGCAGATATGCTTAAAACCCTGAAGGCAAACCAGGAAGAAATTTTATACAGATTAAAGAAAAAAGAGCTTGAGATGAGATGAAAAAACTCCTTGTTTTTACCTCAACATTTCCAAGATGGAAAAATGATACAATTCCTCCATTTGTTTATGAGCTCTCTAAAAGACTGACAAAAGATTTTGATGTTTATGTTCTTGCCCCGCATTATCCTGGAGCAAAAGATTTTGAAATAATGGACAAGATGAAAGTTTATAGATTTAGATATTTCTTACAAAAATATGAGAAATTAGCAGGCGAAGGCGGAATTCTTCCTGTCTTAAAGAAAAATCCTTTTTATTATTTTGAAGTTCCTTTTTTTCTTTTTTGGGAGTATTTCGCATTAAAAAATTTAGTAAAAAAAATTCAACCAGATGTAATCCATGCTCACTGGATAATCCCTCAAGGTTTTATTGCGGCCTTAGTTAAGACATCAACAAATGTTCCTTATGTAGTAACTTCTCATGGAAGTGATATTATAGGTTTGAAAGGCTATAAACTTATAAAAAAATTTACTTTAGAAAATGCAAAAAATATAACTGTTGTAAGTAATTCTTTAAAAGATGAGGCATTAAAAATATCTCCCAATCTCAAAATAGAAGTCATCCCAATGGGAGTAGATACTAAACTTTTTAATCCACATAAACGAGATTTGTCAATAAAGAAAAAATATAAAATTAAAGGACCCTTTTTACTTTTTGTTGGGAGATTAGCTCCTGAAAAAGGAATTAAATTTCTTCTGGAAGCCATGCCAAAAGTCATAAAAGAATATCCAGAAGCGAAATTAATGATCATTGGTGATGGAACTTTGAAAGAAGAACTTAAAAAAAGTGTTAAAAAATTGAACATAGAAAAAAATATTATTTTTATGGGCTGGGTAAAACATGAAGAACTTCCAAAATATTATGCCACTGCAGATATATTTGTTTGTCCAAGTTTAAGAGAAGGATTTGGATTGACATTCGCTGAAGCAGCAATTTGTGGTTGTAACCTAATTGGTCCTAATGTTGGAGGAATTCAACATATTCTGAGTATTAATAAAGATGGATTATTACTAGAAAAATTGACTGGAAATAAGATCGCTTTAAAAATAATTTATTTAATAAAAAAATATAATCCTTACAGAACTTTGAAAAATAAATTAATTAAGGAATTATCTATAACTGAAACGATAAAAAAATATAATATATTATTAAGATGAAAAAAAATTTATTTTTTATAGGTTGTATAATTTTTTTACTCTTTTTAGCTGTTATAATCTATTCCGTCAATGCACCAAATTTTAATTCAGGATCCCCTGATGAAGTTGTGCTAAAAACTTATTCTAAATTGTACTCAGAATCCGGGCAGTTTTATATTTTTGGAGATATAAATAAATCAGAAAATACATTAAGAGGTACCATAAATATTAATAATAAAATTATTCCATTAAAATTTTTAGGTTATATAATTTTTTTAGGAGGATTAATTCCAATAATACCTTATTTTTCCTTTTATTTCACTGCGCTTACTGCAA
The DNA here is from genome assembly GCA_016866995.1 of Candidatus Pacearchaeota archaeon. GTDB lineage: Archaea > Nanobdellota > Nanobdellia > Pacearchaeales > GW2011-AR1 > VGKQ01. Next base: position 10,502 of record VGKQ01000009.1, on the reverse strand, counting down.
TTATTGGAATATTTTATGCATACAAAATATCCTTTCTAATTTTCAAAAATAATATTAAATCAATTATGGCTCTAGGTTTATTAATTTTTTTACCTTTTTTTTGGTATTGGACAACAATTCCTTTTATTGAAAATGTTTCTGCAACATCTTTTTTTATTGTAGGATTGTATTATCTTTTAAAAATTTTTGAAGATTCCTATCAAAAAATAAGTTATTATCTCCTATCCGGAATATTTTTTGGATTGAGTATTGGATTTAGGTATGATTTAGCTTTAGCATTTTTGTGTTTTGGTGGTTCTCTTGCTTTTTTTAATATTAAAAAATTAAATCTTATTAATTTAATCATTTTCTTCTCTTTATTTTTTCTTTTTATCTCTCCTTCTTTAATTGAAAGCAAATTTTTATATGGATCTTTCTTTACTTATGGAGAGAAGATAATAGAAAATAAGATAGGATTACCTCAAAGAAGCCTGTCAAATATCTTAGAGTATATTATAGCCCTTATTACTTTTATTCCGATTTTTTTTATATTCATATTATCTTTTTTTTATAAACCTAAACTTCAAGAAAACAAAAAGATTTATTATTCTATTTTATTAGCTTTACTAATTTATACTTTCTCTTTTCTATACATTCTAGTATCGCAACATCCCTTAAATGAATCAAATATTTTACATATATCTTATACTCGTTATTTCTTACTCTTTTTTATTCTGTCAACGATATTATTGGCTAATTTTGTTGGAGATATAAAAAATAATAAAATTAAGATTTTGTTTATTTTTGTTACTATAATTTTATTTACTATTTCAACACCCCTTTTAATTAATTCAAGAAGTGAATCTATAAAAAAAGGTTTTTTTATTAGAGATCAAATTATCTCAGAAACCCCTATAGATTCAATAATTATAGTAAAATATTCTGATAAATTTATTTATGGTTTTAGAAATTCTTTTGCCTTTGGTTATTTTGAGATAACTAAAGGAGAAGTTGATTATAAAAAAGCATTTGATGAATTAGAAAAATTTAAAGACTATAATCTATTCTTATACTCAAATGATTTTAATGATTATCCCATATTACAAGAATTCAAAAATCAAAACTATCAACTATTAGAAGTAAATAAAACTTTAGGGTTATACAAAATAAACAAAAAATGACATACTTCACATCTAATCTTATCAGAATAATTATCAGTGAAATAATTATTTCATTATATTATATAACTGATTTTATCTTGCCTGACTGGACTATATTTTCACCAATCAGAAAAATTTTTGCTAATTTTTTTTGGGATATTCATAAAAAATCAAGAATTAGAAAATATTTTTATGCTACTCATTTAGGTAACTTAAAGATAGGTAAAAACTGTTTTGTAAACAGGAAAAATCTTTTTGATAATGCTGCAAGAATTGAAATTGGAGATAATTGCTCAATAGGATTTGATAACAAATTTTTAACTGTAAGCCATATTGAAAAAGATAAAATAAGATATGAAAACCAAAAATCATTTTATTCAAAGCCCATTAAGATTGGGGATAGTGTATGGATAACAAGTAATTGTATTGTCCTTCCGGGAACAAAGATTGGTAATAATGTAATTCTTTCTGCAGGTTCAATAGCAAATGGAGAATTAGAGAGCGGATGGGTTTATAGAGGAAACCCTGCGATTAAAATAAGAAAAACAAAAGGAATAATTAAAAAGATTTTATAATATTTATAATATGAAAAAAAAGAGCATAAAACAACTAATCTCAGCAATAATCCTAATAGCAATCATAGCACTATTTATCTTCTACATATACAAGCATATTTCAGATTTTAAAACGCTTTTTAATGTGGCTCTGTCTCATATCTGGCTCCTTATTATTGTAGCAATAATTACACTTATTAGCTTATATCTTAATGGGTATCTTCTTGACACATTAATGAAGCCATTTGGTTTAAAACTAAAATTTAAAGAATCATTTGGCTTGGCAATAATAACAAACTTTTACAACATGATAACTCCTTTTAGAGGAGGGATGGCTGCACGAGCCATCTACTTGAAGAAAAAGCATAAATTTCCTTATATAAACTTTCTTGCAATACTTTCTGCAATTTATGTGATAATTTTTCTTATTGCTGCAATTGCAGGATTATTAAGTATGGCATTTATCTGGCTCTATTATGGTTTATTTAATTTAATAATTTTCCTGCTTTTTCTTGCTGTTTTTATCTTTCTCCTTGCAATTATAATTTTTTCTCCAAAAATAAAAGAAAGAAAAAATATCTGGCTCAATCGCTTTATAAAAGTTATAAATGGCTGGCATCTTATTAAAAATAACAAAAAAGTTATTTTTACAACTGCAATAATAGCAATAATTCAGCTTATCTTAGGGGCAATTATCTTAATAATATCTTATCATATTTTTGGCATAGAAATTAGTTTCTTCAAGGCATTATTCATCTCATCAATAGGAAGCCTGTCAATTTTAATAGCAATAACCCCTGGAAATCTGGGAATAGGAGATGCAATTTTTGTATTCTCAGCAGCAATAATAGGCATCTCTTTAACAGAAGCAATAGCAGCTACAATTTTAAGTCGAGCTGTTGGGTTAATTATCATATTTATACTCGGCCCAATTTTCTCTTATATACTTTTGAGAAATACCAATAAAAAATGAAACAGAAAATTAAATCAATAATAGAAAACAGCTTTTACCAGCTTCTTGTCATTTACTCAATTATAATTCTCCTTGTAGCTCTTGGCTTATTCTGGAAATATTCTTTTCAATTGCATATTTTTGCTATAATTCTTGCAATTTTTGGAATATCCATAACCAATAAAGAAAGCAAAGGGATTAAATTAAATAGAAAAATTCACATTATTTTATTTATAATTACAGTATCTTTAATTTTTCTTTTTAGGGCAATTCCATATTTTAACAATTCAATTCCTCTTGGTTATGATGCAGGAATATATAAATACGGAATTGAACATGGCTTGCACCATCTTGATAACTGGATTTTGCGGGGAGGAATGGAACCGGGATTTCTTTATCTCATAACTTTTTTAAATTATATTTTTTCTTCTCAATTCATTTTAACTTGGCTTTTAATTTTATTTTGTATCCTGCTTGGAATAGGAATTTACTTTTTAGTGAGAGAATTTTCTAATTCAACAACTGCCATAATTGCTCTGTTTATTTACACTTTCTCAATAATTCAGTTTAAGGCATTTTCAATGATGTATTACAAAAATATAATTGCATTAATTTTTATTCTTTTTTCTGTTTATTTTCTAAGAAAATATGAAAAAACAAATAAATTGCTTCATTTATCTTTGTTTATCATTTTAGCAGGATTAATCGGGGCAGTTCATCGTCCGACTTTTTATATTTTTGGCTTATCATACTTTTTTTATGTTTTTATTTCTCCTTATAAAAATAAAACGTATAATTTCAAAAGACTAAGAAATAATATTTTTTATGGAATATTAATAATTATAATTGCAGGATTATTCTATCTTGGCAATTTCAGCCAGGCAATTACATCAATGTTTGAGCCAGTGCTGCAGGGATTTATTCAGCCAGGCGAGGCAGGAGGGACTTTCATTAATTTTTTCACTTATCAATTCTCATCATTATTTTATTTACCTTTTGCATTATTAGGATTATTTTATTTTCTAAGAAAAAAACAGGTTAATATTCTTGTTTTATGGGCAATAATTAATCTTATAATAGTTTATTTTCAGTTTTTCTTCTTTAATAGGTTTATTATTCATCTTGACTTAATCCTTGTAATTTTCTCTGCATTTGGATTTTCTTTGATAATTGAACAAAAAAGAAAGCTTGGAGTACTACTTTTAATAATCTTATTACTATCAGGAGGAATTTTAGCTTACAAAGAAGCAATAAACTCCAAACCATTAATCAATAGCCAGGAATTAGAAGCAATAAAACAGCTTCAAAATACTCCCAAGAACTCATTTATAATGGCAACAGACTCATATTATTCTCCATGGGTTTTAGGTTATTCTGAAAGAAAGACAATTGCTCCAGGCTTATTTGACTACAATCAGCACAACCAAGCAGAATGGATTAAATTTTGGATAAGCCAAAATTTAGCAGAGATACAAGAATTTATGAATAAATATCAAAAGCCATTATATATTTTTATAGGGGAAAAACAGCAGGATAATCTTAAACAATTTGACAATTTAGGATGCTTTGAGAAAATTTACTTATCAGGCAATAATTCAATTTACAAATATGCCTGTTGAAAAGCCTTATAAACCTTAAAATACTCAAAAAAATAACCCTGCAAGAAGAGTTCTGATGAGTTATAATGGTAGAAAGTTTCAATGAGATAGAAAAAAAACTTGCAAAATCCTTTAAAGCAATAAGGGAAGACATTTCTGGCATAAAGGAAAGTATTGACAAAATTAATGAGAATTTTGAAGAAACAGCAGAAGAAACAGGAAAAGAGCAGAAAAAAATAAAAGAAGAGCAGGAAGACATAAAGCAAGAGATAAAACAATTGCAGGAAAAAGCAGAAAAAAAGCATGAAAGAGAGGAAATTCCGGAAATAGAAAAATTAGCAAAAAATATTACAGACTTGACAGAATATATTTCTGAATTAAAGCAGGAAACAAACTATCTTAAGAAACAGATATTTTTATTTGATAAAAAAAGCGATGAAAAAAGCCAGGTAAAAAATCTTATAGAATTTTCAGAATTAAAGCAGGATATTTCAGAATTAAAAGATATAATTGAAAACATCAAAATTCCTGTCCAGATAGATTATTCAAAAGATATTTCAGAATTAAAAGAAAATTTTGAGCAAGTTGATAGCAAGTTTTCAGAATTAAGAAAAGAAATACAGAAACAAATCAAGAATATCAAATTTCCAATTCAAAAAGATTATTCTTCAGATATTAATGAACTGGCAAAAGAAATCGGAGAGATTAAAGGCTCATTAATAAGCAGGAAATATCTTAAAAGAGAAACAGGAAAAATAGATGAGAAATTTTCAGAGAAAATTTCTCTGCTGGAAAAAAAACAAGAGCAGTTAGAAATAGCAACAGAAAAAATGGCAAGGCAGCCCCTTGTTCTATCATTAAAGCAGGAAATAAAGCAGTTAAAAGAGCAGGCAGAGCAGGAAGCAGAAAAGCAAAATGAAGAGTTTTCTGAAATAAAAGCTGAAAATAAAAAGTTAAGAGAAGAAATAGAACAGCAGAATTCAGATTTAAGAAATGAGATTTCAGTTTTAAAGGGCAGGCTGACACGATTGTACACTTCAGCTCCAGAAGAACGGAAGAAAATTATTGAAGATGAAAGAGTTAAGGAAAAAACAAAAGAAAATGCATACAAAATTATTAAATTCTTAATTATACTTATTCCAATAGTTCTTATTAGTTTTGTTATTTATTCAAACTTTCTCGCTTCAAAAGATTTCAATTATTTTTATGATATTGGCTCTCAAGCAGACGCAAAAACATCTTACTTAACTCCAATAGCAAGAATTTCTGATATTAATAAAGAAGTAGATATAAATTATAGAAATATAACTAATAATGGATTGGTTTATTTTGATGTGCCAATTCCAAGAGGCTCAAATAATATTACTGCTGAAATAATGTTTAAAGACAATTTCCCTAAAAAATCAAAAATGTTAATAGGAGCAAGGAATGATACAAATTGGAGTTATGTGCCTAAAGAGGTATATAATGAAACATTATTCAAAAATTCAACAGACAAATGGCTGACTACAAGCACAAGTTTTGATTTGAAAGATTTATATATTAAAGATGGCAAGTTAAATGTATATATCAGCATTCCTCATTTATCAAGAAATGCAACACAAAATTACACAATTCCAATAGACTGGATAAATATAACCGTTCATAAAGATGGTTTTAAAATTTGAGATTAAAGGGAAACCAGCAGAGATAATTAACTATCTCTTCCAATCTCTTCTTGTTGCATATCTTATTTTGCTGTTGATTGAGCAAATCTGGGCAGGAAGTGTTTCAGTTTATTTTAACTTAAATTATTTGCTTATTTTAGTTATTTTAACAGGAATATTAGATGTTTTTTCAGAGCATAAATCAATCAAAAATGAAAAACCAACAAAAAAAGATTATTTATTTATAATCTTGCTTGGAATTGCTGGTTTTGTTATTATCAAATTTAAAACAGAACAATTAGGCTGGCTTTCTTGGCTTATCTCAATTATAGCAGGAATACTTATAATCCTGCTTTCTGTGTTAGTTTTGCAAGGAGAAGAGAATGAATAATTTAAAAGCAATAATTATAGTTATAGCAGTTCTGGCAGTTATAGCTCTGGGCACGGGCATATTTACATCTTTAAGCTTATTTGAAAGCTTTAGGATAGTTTTTGGCTCTGTTTATGTCTTATTCCTTCCTGGATTTATTATAAGCTATATCTTCTTTCCAAAAACTTGCGAGTTTGAGAATAAAGAAAAACAAAAAGAAAAGGAAAAACGAAGCATTGACTGGATAGAAAGAATAGCTTTAAGTTTTGCCTTGTCAATAGCAATAGTGCCTCTTGTTGTTTTCTATCTAAATTTAATTGGAATAAAGATTAATATTATCAACTCATTTCTCACAATTCTCGGAATATTAATTATTTCTGGAATTATTCTATACTGGAGAAGAAAAAATTTCTAAAATCCAAGGCAATCTCTAAACTTGTACATTGACTTGTATTTCCAGGCAAGAGAAAGAGTTGAAAGAGAAGTCTCAAATCCCAAGTCCCCATTTTTCTTGGCAATATTAATCATAGAGCAGAAATTTCCAGTAGTAAGTCCAGAAAGATATTTTGAATGCAAACTCAAGATAATATCAGCATCTTCAATTCCTTCTTTAACACTTCTCTTCTTGATAATAAAGCTTTTTTCCCATTGTCTCGAGCCAGAATTATAATTATAAAATCTCAGAAGAATAGAGCCTCCTTCAGGCAAAGCTCCTACAAGATCGCTCGAAGATAGAACTTGTGCAATATTATTGTAAGTTATAGGAACAGCCGGGCTTGTTTGCTTTGTTTTGACAGCATTTCCAGTAATCTTATAATTATAAACCGCAATTCCGGCAATAGCCAGAATAATAACAAGTATAATAACAGCAATTTCTAATTTTTTATTTTTCATATTAGTTTATATTTTTTGATTTTTTAAATCTTGCCACAATTAGCATTAATTAGCTTTAATATCATCTTTAAATTGACTAAAATAATTAATAAACCATTTAAACATTATTGTCACATTAATTCAAAACCTCATCAATATTAATTAATCATAATAAATAATAACAAATCAAATTTAAGCTAATAAAGAAATTAATGTTTCAGTTAATAATTAATAAAAACATAATAATAAAATCAAGTTCAAACTAATTCAGAAGAAAGGTTTAAATATTCGTGTTTCTGAACAATAAGATGGCAAGAGATAAACACAAGAATTCTAGAATTATCTCAGCCAGAATTATAATTATTATTTAGCAATCTCGCTTCTTTTCGAGATTGCATGAGGTTCTATGAGCTTAATTACAAATGTTCAATCTGATGGAAATGAGTTAAATGGAGATTTAGAAGAAAAAGCAGAAAATTTCAGAAGAATGGTTGCAGAAGGAAGAAAAAAAGAAGCTCTTGCTTATTTTAATCAATTAGGTGAAAAAGCAAGAAGATATATTCAAATGCATGAAAAATATAAATGGGTGCTGCAATCAGCAAGAATGCAGTTTTAGTCAAATTTTTAAATGCTAAACAACAACAATATAATATGTACAACTTCAAAGAAATAGAAAAAGAAGCAGCAAAACTGCTGAAAAAAGAAGAAATCAAGAAAGCTGTTTCTGATGACAAAAAAAGAAAAAAATTATTCAGCTTTCTAGAAGGCCCTCCAACAGCAAACGCCCCTCCTGGCTTGCACCACCTCGAAGTCCGAACTTACAAAGATATTATAACAAAATTCAGATACATGCAGGGAATGAATGTTCCAAGAAAAGCAGGCTGGGACTGCCATGGATTGCCTGTTGAAGTCCAGATTGAAAAAAAGCTTGGATTAAACAGCAAGAAAGATATTGAAAAATTTGGAGAGGAAAAATTCATAAATGAGTGCAAAAAGAGCGTCTTCGAGTATATTGAAGCATGGAACAAGTCAACAGAAAAATTAGGATACTGGATTGACTTGGAAAATCCATATATAACTCTTGAGAACAAGTATATTGAAAGCGTCTGGTGGAGCTTGAAACAGCTTTATGATAAAAATTTGTTATATGAAGCGCATAAGGTTGTCCCATTCTGCCCAAGATGCCAGACGCCATTGTCAAGCCATGAAGTTGCGCAGGGATATGAAAAAGTAAAGGAAGATTCTGTTGTTGTAAAATTTCAGTTAAAAGGAAAAAAGAATGAATACTTCTTGATTTTTACAACAACTCCCTGGACACTTCCAAGCAATCTCGCAATTGCAGTAAATGCTGAATTAGATTATGTTTATGTAAAAGAAAAAAATTCAATTTATATTCTTGCAAAAAATTTGGCAAATAATTTCTTTAAAAAGCCGGAAATAATCAAAACAATCAAGGGGAAAAAGCTTATAGGAGAAAAATATCTTCCATTATTCTCATATTTTGAGGATAAAGATGCATTTCGGGTAATTGCAGGAGATTTTGTAACAATAGAAGACGGCACTGGCTTGGTTCATATGGCTCCTGCTTTTGGCGAAGTTGACTATGAAGCATGCAAGTCAGAAGGGCTTCCTTTTGTCCAGCCAATAGATGAGACAGGAAAATTTACTTCAGAAGTTCCAGATTATGCAGGAAAATTTATCAAAGATACAGATTCGGAAATTATAGCAAGACTAAGCGAAGAAGGCAAATTACTCAGGGTGGTTAAATACGAGCATGATTATCCTTTTTGCTGGAGATGCAATACTCCTTTGATGTATTATGCAATAAAATCCTGGTTTGTGAAAGTTACTGCCAAGAAAAACAGATTAATTGAATTAAATGAAAAAATTAATTGGATTCCAAAGCACATTAAGGAAGGAAGATTTGGAGAGTGGCTTAGAAATATCAAGGACTGGGCGCTGTCAAGAAAAAAATTCTGGGGCACTCCTCTGCCTGTATGGAGATGTAGCTGTGGAAACGAGATTGTTATAGGCAGTATTGAAGAATTAATAAAAAAATCAGCAAAAAAAATCTCAGAAAAAGAAATTGACTTGCATAAGCCCTGGATTGACTCTGTCAAGTTGAGATGCAAGTGCGGAAAAGAAATGTCACGCGTTTCAGATGTGATAGACTGCTGGTATGATTCCGGAGCCTCAAGTTTTGCCCAGTTTCACTATCCATTTGAAAATCAGCAGGAATTTAAGAAAAGATTTCCATATGATTTTATTGCAGAAGCAATTGACCAGACGCGAGGATGGTTCTATACTCTTCATGCCCTGGGTGTCCTGCTTTTTGATGATGTTGCATATAAAAATGTTATCTGTGCCGGGCATATAATTGATGAAAATGGCGAGAAAATGAGCAAGAGCAAGGGCAATATTTTGAATCCAGATGCTGTTCTTGGAGAAGTTGGGGTTGATGCTGCAAGATTGGAATTTTGCGTTACAGACATAGGCTCAAGCAAGAGATTTGGAATAAATATTGTAAAACAGGAAGTTCTCCCATTTCTTAATGTTTTATGGAATGCCTTCCAGTATTGCAAACAAATAAATAATAGAGAAAGCGGAAAAATAAAAATTGAGGATAAATGGATTATTTCCAGGCTGAATTCTCTGATAAAACAATCTACAGAATATCTTGAAAGCTATCAGATAGAAAAAGCTCTTAATCCAATAATTGATTTTGTTGTAAATGATTTTTCAAAAACTTATATAAAAATAATCAGAGAAAGAGATGATAAAAATGTTAAGAGTACTATTTGTGAAATTCTGGATAAGATTTCAAGACTGCTTGCCCCGTATGCCCCAAACATTACAGAAGTTATTCATAAAGAATTTTCAGATAGCTCAGTTCATCTCTCATCCTGGCCAGAATATAATAATAAAAAAATTAACCTCAAGTTAGAAAAAGATTTTGAAAATATTTTAAAAATAATTGAATTGGGATTGGCAGAAAGAGACAAGGCAAAAATTGGGTTGAAATGGCCTTTATCTGAAGCAAAGATATTGTTTAAAGAACAAAAAGAGACTGAAATAATAAAAAAATATGAGGATATAATAAAAAAACAAATTAATGTCAAAAAGGTAAAATTTGGGTTAATTGAGGAAAAAAATTCTCTTAAAAATTTAGAGGTGATTTTAGACACAAAGATGACAGAAAAGCTTGAAATTGAAGGATATTCAAGAGAAATTTCAAGAAATATTCAGGCAGAAAGAAAAAAAGCAGGCTTAGTGAAAGAAAATAAAATTGAGCTTGAAATTTCTGCTCCTGAAAATTTTGTCAATAAATTGAAACTGCAGGAAAAATTCATAAAAGAAAGAGTAAATGCAA
>VGKQ01000008.1 GCA_016866995.1 Candidatus Pacearchaeota archaeon | reverse complement strand
CCGCTTTGTTTGGGCATTATTTAGTTGGGTTCGAGTATTTGTTTGGCGATGAGTTTTTAAATAGGGAAGTGTTAGGTAGATTAAGATGGCATTTTTTAAAAGTGTTAAAGAGGGTTGACTATTATTAGTAGACTCATTGAAAGTTTTATTTAAGAAACCAATACTAACAATTCCCATTCTATTTAGCTGGTTTATTTTTGCAGGTGTGGTTCTTTTTATTGAATACTGGCTTAATCAAAGATTTGAGCAGATTAGTTATGGAGTTTATATCTTAGCTTTTTTTCTCTTACTCTTTTTGGTTACGATGGTTATTTGTATGTGTAATATCGTAATGCTTGAGATTGTTCAACAGATAGAGTCTGGACAAAAAACCAAATTTTCTAAAGCCTTAAAGAAATCTTTTGTTCATATCCTTACTATCATCCCCTTAGCAATACTTTGGGCAGTAATCTGGCTGATAATTCTTATTTTAAAATCTTTTACTGAAGAAAAAAACAAGTCTGATAAAGAAAAACAAATATCTATGGAGAATGCTGCAAAAACTCTGGCTGGAGCAGATAATCCATTTTTATGGTGGCGAGTTGGATTGAATATGCTCGAAAAAGCTCTGAGAATGTGGATATTTTTAGCATTACCTGCTATTGCTTGGGAAGATAAGGGATCTTTTGAAGCATTAGGAAGATCCACGAAAATTATAAGGAAACATCCTGTTCAATTCTTAACAGCTTATACTCTTACTGAAGCAACAGCATTAGTTATGGCATTACCTTTGATTCCGATATTCATGGCGGATGAATGGGGATATGTATTCTCTACTGCGGTTTGGACTGGCGTAATAATCTATGAATGTATAATCTGGACACTAGGAATCTATTTAGAACAAATGTCTGTTGGTTTATTGTACCTTTGGTATATGAAATGGGAAAAGAAAGGAAGCAAAGGTAATTTATCTTCTGTTAAGAAACCAGATTTATTAGACAGTTTCTATGAGATGAAAAAATAACGAGCTGACCCCCAACTGAAACTAATAACTGCGCCTAATCTGGACTAACTCTAAAAATTTTCTCGCCAAACCCCCAAAACCTCAAAGATACTATCAAGCCAGCTCCTAATTTTACTAACTTTTATTAACTCGCAATTAACTTGTTTTATTGTTATTAATTTTGGAATTATTAGTTTATCTTAAAATATTTTCTGGTCTTATATATTCACCAAATCTTTTGTAATAGAAATTTCTTAATGAGTCTCTAACACCTAATGATATATTAGAAGGCCTTTCAGAAACTCCTTTTCCGAAACAATAGGAATATGGGTAATATAGTTGATCATTACTCAATTCTATATAATCTTTTCCTCTGACTAAAGCATTTAATTTGAGAGACAAAGCTTCAACAATAACCCCTAAAACTGTGTCATTAACTGAACGCCCAAAACCGGAATTGTTAATCCATCTTCTTATTTCTATAATTTTTGGCTTTTTCATGCTATTTTCTCAGAATTCAGTCTGAGGCTTAATCACCTCAATAAAACCAGCAAGGATATACTTATAAACTTTTCGAAAATGCTCCTTTTGCTTCTAATTCAAAGTAAATTGTTTTTGCAATTAACTCACAATCTAACCTGTTCAATTATTAACTTATTTAATTAATTAGGTATTTGTTGCATTAATTAAGGAGTTTTTAGATTTATTTTTGTAATTTGATTTATTTATTGTTATTAATTTTGGAATTATCAAAGTATTTATTTATTTTTATTCTTTATTATATTATTTTCTGAAGCAAGAAAATTGAAAATCCCGCAACTAATGGCACAAGAAGATTATCATCTATGTATTCATCCCTAATCTTGAGAACAAGATTTTCAGCCAGAATTGAGAGAATTGAAGCTGGAAGAGCATATTGCCAGGAGATGAAAATTGATGATGCAAGAAAAGCAACAAGCATTGCAAGAATTGTTCCTATAATATTCTTTTCCTTGCTTAAAAATCTTGATTTATATTTTATTTTGCTTAGATTTGAAGCATAATGTGAAATAGGATCTGCAAAAGTTAAGATGGCAATTGAAGCAAGAGCTGTATTCATCGGAAGGAATTTTGCAACAATTAAGGAGCCTGCTATCATGAATATTGCTGATTTTCCAGGAAACTTCTTGTTTCTTTTAAGCTCGCATGTGTCAAGAAAATGGCAGATTATCGGAATTCTTACTGAAAATGATATTGCAGAGAAAATTATCCCTGCTATTAAAACAAGAAACAAAATCCAGGCTGCCTGATTATAAAAAATAAGAAGAAGCATGATAATTATTCCTGAAAAAATATGTATGATTGTCCTGTTTAATTTGTTACTTTTATTCATATACAATCAAGTGAATAAAAATTTATAAATATTGTTAATTGTGATTTTTGATGAAAGAATATAAAGAAAAAGTAAATTTTGCCCTGAAAAGATTTCTTGAGAAGAAGCTTGATGATGGGAAATACTCGCCAGAAATTAAGAAACTAATTGAGAATATTCTTGAGTATAGTCTTCGAGGTGGAAAGAGAATACGCCCGCTTTTGATTATTTTTGCTTACAAGTGCTTTAAGGACAACAACGAACAGGCAGTTATTGATGCTTCTATCTGCATTGAGTTGATGCAGGCTTACTTATTGATTCATGATGATATTATTGATAATGCTGATTTGAGAAGAGGGAAGCCTGCAATGCATAAGATTTATTCTTCTGGAGATTTTGGAAAGTCTATGGCTATTCTTGCTGGGAATTTGTGCTCTCACTATATGTATGATTCTATTCTTGAATCAGATTTTTCTGACAAAGAGAAAATTGAAGCAATTAAGTATCTTGGATGGATTGCAGAAAGGGAAAATTACGGGCAGGCGCTTGATATTATTCCTGGATTTGAGAATTTGAATGAAGAGGATGTTATGAAAATTTATGAATTAAAGACTGCAACTTACACAGTTCAGGGGCCTTTATATCTTGGGGCTTGTCTTGCTTCTGCCCCTTCTGCTGAAATTGAAAAATTGCAAGAGTATGGAAAAAATATTGGAATTGCGTTTCAGATTCAGGATGATATTATAGGAATTTTTGGAAATATTGAAGAGACAGGAAAGCCAAATGATTCTGATATCAAAGAGGGAAAGAAAACATTGTTAATTGTGAAAGCTCTTGAATTTGCTAATTCTGAAGATAAAAAATTCCTGCTTGAGAATTACGGAAAAAAGAATATTTCTGAGAATGATATTAAGAAAATTAGAGAGATAATTGAAAAATTGAGTTTGGATTACTGCAGAAAGAAGATGAGTGAGATGATTGAAAAAGGAAAAAATTCACTTCCATCTGATTTGAGAGATGAAGGGAAAAATTGTTTGATTGAGATGGCTGATTATATTTCTAGTTTAGCTTGATTATTTTTTCTTCTTTTTCTCTGCTTTTTCTGGCTTTATTTCCTTGAAGCCAGTATATTTCCAGAGAGCTTTTGGAATTTTTATTTCTCCTTTTTCTGTCTGATTATTTTCCATAAGAGCTATTAAGGCTCGAGGAGATGCAAGAACAGTATTATTCAAAGTATGAGCAAAATATTTTCCTTCTTTTCCTTCTATTTTTATATTTAATCTTCTTGCCTGTGCTGCCTCCATATTTGTAAGAGAGCCAACTTCAAAATATTTTTTTTGCCTTGGGCTCCATGCTTCAACATCACATGATTTAGCTTTTAAATCAGCCAAATCTCCTGAACAACACTCTAGAACCCGGACAGGAACATCTAAAGCCCTGAAAACATCTATTGTGAATTGAAGCATTTTGTCATACCATTTGTAAGAATCTTCTGGCTCGCAAATTACTATCATTTCCTGCTTCTCAAATTGATGAAGCCTGTAAAATCCTTTTTCTTCCATCCCGTGAGCCCCAACTTCTTTTCTGAAGCAAGGAGAGTAGCTTGTGAGAATTATTGGAAGCTCATTTTTCTTCAAAGTTTTGTCAATAAATCTTCCTATCATTGAGTGCTCTGATGTTCCTATTAAATACAAATCTTCATTTTCAATTTTATACATCATTACTTCAACCTCTTTGAAGCTCATAACACCATCTACAACTTTTCTTCTTATCATAAATGGAGGAATAAGAAACTCAAAACCCTGTTTAATCATATAATCTCTTGCAAATGCCAATATTGCTTCATGAAGTATTGCAAGCTTTCCTTTTAAAAAATAAAACCCATTTCCAGAAGTTTCTCTTGCAGAATCAAAATCAACTCCACCTAATTTTTCTGCAAGTTCTGCATGATGCAAGACAGGAAATTTTGGGGTTTTGGGCTTTCCTATCTTTTTCCTCTCAACATTTTCTGAAGAATCTCTGCCTCTTGGGACTGATTTATGTATTATGTTCGGAATTGTGTACATTATCTGCTTGATTTCTTCTTCAAGCTTTGCTGTTTTTTCTTCTATTTTCTCTATTTTTTCCGGGATTTCTTTTGCTTTTTTTATCAAATCCCAGGCTTTTTTTTCATCCTTTGCTTTCTTGGCTTTGTTAATTTCCTCAGAAATCTTGTTTCTCTCTGCCCGCAGCTTGTCTGCTTCTGTCTTGAGTTTTCTCCACTCTTCATCCAGCTTGCGGACTTTGTCAACAAGTGAAAGTTTATCATTCTGGAATTTCTTCTTTATATTCTCCTTTACAAGCTCTGGGTTTTCTCGTATCAGTTTTATGTCTATCATATTTATTTAAGATTTGAGAGTTATTTAAACATTTCTCAGCCTGAAATTTTCTCTACTAATTGATGAAACTTTTTTACAGAAAGATTTAAAAGGCACATTATTACTTGAATATATAGTTTAGAAAGTATATGTTACAAAATGAAAGATAACTTCGATATATTCTTCAGAAGAAAGCCGGCACTTATGCTGATTGCTCTAAAAAAATTATCAAGAGCCAGATACGGAAGCATTCTTGCCAAGGAAGTTGACTGCACTTATTCTCATGCTGTCAAGATTCTGCAGACACTTGAGAAGCTTAATTTAGTAACATTTGAGAAACAGGGAAGAATAAAGCTTATCAAGCTGACAAAGAAAGGGCAGGAAATTGCAGATAATATTGACAATATTAAACGAGTTGTAGGCTGATTTTTTAATTATTATTAATCTTTAAATTAGCTTTCTATACTATTTTAGTATAAATGGATATTCTAAAATATTTAATTAACTGCTTATTATAAGATTAATAGAAACATTAATTATCAATCTTAATGTCTTCTATATGCTGAACTCGGTTCTTGAGAAGCATGCCTCTAAGTGAATTATCAAGACGAACATTTCTCATGCTTAATTCTGACTTTAACAATAAATAGAGTTTCTTGCCTTTTTTGTCAAAATCAGTGAGGATGCAGATTTTTGTTTTTCCTGCTAATTTTTCTACCTGCTCTATTTTTTCTCCTAAACTCCTGCCAGTTTCATTTATTATGAATATACTATTAAAACCGAGATTTTTGAGAGCCTGAAAATCTTTTTTGCCTTCCACTATAACAAGATATTCTTTTGCTTTTTCAAGTTCTTTGAGAAGTTCTTCCTGTTTCATATTCTGTATATGTTTGATTTGCTCTTGCTGCGAAGCTCCTCGCCTTGCTGCGGGCTTTCTCGCTGCGGCAAACAAACATGGACCCGATGGGATTTGAACCCACGACACCTTGGTTTCTTCATGGCTTTATGCCATCTTTTGGAAACCTTTTTCTAAAAGGTTTATAAGAGCCAAGTACTCTAACCGGGCTGAGCTACGGGTCCCGAGGATTTGCACGAGTGAATTTTATTTTATCCTGAGTGCAAGTTCGAGTAGTATTTCAGATAAGAATATCCTATTTTTAAATTTATAGTAAAAATTATAAAGTGCTTTCTCTTATAAAAAAGATGAATAAAAATAATCTTAGCTTATTGTTTGGAATTATGGCTGGAATTCTTGATTTTATATTTATTCTTTATATTATTAATTTTGAGATTGCAGTTTCTGTTCTTGCTTTCTGGATTATCTTTGGCTTTTTATTTTCAAGATTAGAATTGTGGAAAGGGGCTGAGAAAGGGATAATTCTTGCTGTGATTATGATTATTCCGCTTGCAATTATTGTAGGATGGCAGGATAATATTAACCTTATTCCTATTGCATTATCTGCAATTTTTCTTGGAGCTTTGATTGGGTTTTTTTCTGAGAAATTGAGTAGATAATTAGTTATCTTCCCAGCCATCTTTTTGCAGCATCTTCAAGAGAACTGGATTTTATTCTGCCTTGCTCGTCAAGAATTTCTGGATGGAGACATGGTTTTCCAGGCACTATTTTTTCATAAGGTGCACCTTCTTTTTTATTAGGAGAAAGGTTAGAAGAATTAAAGCCGCAGCCTTCATCAACATAAACAGGGCATCTTTCACCTATGCAAATTTTGTTCATATTAAATTAATATTGTTGTAGTTTTATATAGTTCTTATTTAGATGAGGGTATTTTTAACTTTAATCTAGGAAAATCTTCTGGCGATGCGAAGACAATGCCCTCTTCTTTTAATAAATACCCTCTTAATTCTGCTTCAAATCTTAAGTTAGGAGTTGGCAAAAGCCCCCTGACAACATAACAATCCTCTTTTTCTTTGATTATCCCTGCTGAGGATTTTGTGTCAACTCCCTTTAAAATTTTTTTCGGTATGAAAACAGCTCCATAATTATTAGAAAGTCCTAATCTTCTTCTAGCATCATCTAAAAAAACATTATCAGCAGTGGCTCCTATAAATACATAAGCAAGCTGAAATTCCTTTCCTGTTTTACAAGGCTCTTGCCTAACTGTAGCGGCATATGCCCTCGCACCCACTGAAATTCCTTTGTGGCTTGCATTAAGTGAAGGAGAACCTGTCCCTTCTATTAGTTTGTCTTGTAGCATGCAGAAACTAATTTTTTAAGTATTATAAATATTGTTGCATATTATTATCTATTTTATAAGATATCTTATATTTTTCTGTATTTTCTTCTCGAGTATTGATAATCTTATGCTATACATTTACTATTATCTGTATTCTCTGCTCGAATATCGCTGATTGATACTATAATTTAGTATCAGCGATATTCTCTTCTCGAATACAGGTTCGTAAATAATATTTAATCACACTCACCTGTATTCTCGCCATGTATGCTGGCATTTCTTGCATCGAAAGAAACGAGTTTCAGACTCGTCTGCTGCTCTTGTTTGACTTGACCAGAAATAAGCTTCTTTGTTCTTGCATTTCGGGCATGTTGCAGCTGTTACTGGAAAAACATCAATTTCTTTTTCCTTTACTACTCCTATTCTCTCTTTTTCCTTTATTTTTTCAGAAGCTTCTATTTTTACTTTCCCTTTTGCAGAATATCCGCATCTAGCACATCCAAAATTTTTTCTTTTTTCTACAAACACAGAGCCGCACCTTGGACAAAATTCCATCAGGAATTTTGTTTTTCTTGATTTATAAACTTTTCTAGTAACTTGCAAGTAGAATTATTCTGGAGAATATAAATATTTAAAAATGATGATTTTTTCTTTTTTTGATGAATGAATCCAGCCTTAGAAATGTCACAGAAGTTATGGGATATAAAGCTGTTGCAATTGTAGCATCAAGTAATGCTGCATGGAAGACATATTCCCTGAAAGGCTTTGATAACCCTGTTCCTGTTGGCGTTGTTAGTGATGGTTTAGAGGTTGTTGCTGTTGCAAGCAATCCAGATGCTGAGATTTTAATGATTATGCGTGAGTGTTGTGATGATTTAAGAAGCCGCAAAGCCACGCCAGAACAAGTAAGAGCAATTCTTCAATAAATTCAGCTTCTGAATAAATTAATTATATTCACAAAAATTAATTTTATCCAGCCCAATTTTGGAATTTTAAATACTGCTTTTCCAACTATTGCATCTTCTGGAATCTGCTTTTCCACATATAATTGTTCAGGGTTATTGTCGCCTTTTGTTGAATATATAACTTGATTATTTATTGTTGTCTTGTTTATTATTCTGTGAATTATTGGGTGGGCTTGGTTTGCATTGAAGATTATAATATCCCCTATTTTTGGCTTTCCGTAGCCAGAAACAACTATGATATCTCCTTTTTCCATTCCTGTTCTCATTTTCCATTTTTCAGCTTCCTGTTCTGTTATATTTCTTTCCTCATACCAGTCATGAACTTGAAGCCACCATGTGTCAAAACTTCCTTGCAATCCAAGAGTGTTTCCAATAAAACCTCCTGGATGAGACATGCTTGAACTTTCAACTACCACAAGAGGCAGGCTTGTTCCTAGAATCAGGGATAAAAGAGGAAAGAAAATAAATCTGACAATAAGAAAAGCCAGAATCAATGAAACAATCCAGCTTAAAACACTGTCTGATTT
This sequence comes from Candidatus Pacearchaeota archaeon, assembly GCA_016866995.1. GTDB lineage: Archaea > Nanobdellota > Nanobdellia > Pacearchaeales > GW2011-AR1 > VGKQ01. The sequence goes on along the minus strand of VGKQ01000008.1, from coordinate 27,123 downwards.
CCAGAGCCATGTGAAAAATTTTTTTATGTTTTCTTTTATCTCTTTTAGTTCCATATTCATATTAGTTAATTTTGGTTTTTAAACCTTAATTTTATTTATATTCTGGAGAATATATTATTTTTAAGTGTTACTAATAAATCGGCAGATTTTTAAGCACCTTTTACTTTGTTTGTACATGGGTTGGGGAAATACAAAAAACAAGCATCAACAGGTTATTGTAACTGCAAATGCTTGGGATATGCAAAGAATTGAAGAGAGGAATAGAAGAAGGAAATGGTTTATTTTTCTTGATGTAGTTTTAATTGTTTGTATTTTGATTGGAATTGGATTTATTTATTATAACAAAAACTACCAAATGGGTGGAATTTTTCTAGTAATTGGTATTTTTATCTTACTTTATCTTGTTTTTAGGAAGAGGAGAAAACCTAGAAATGTTAGGAGATTTAGACAGCATAGAAATTTCAAAAGAAATAGAAGGCACAGGAGAAGATAATTTTAAAATCCTGAAAAAGCTATTCTAGAAGAAATGAGGATTAAAAAGAAAAATGAATGAATATGAAAGAACAATGCTTGGAATAAGCTTATTTGCTTTTTCAATAGCAATGTTAAGTGTATGTCTTGAAGGATTTCATCTAGCAGGAGCAATTGTACCAACACAAGCATATTGGCTCGTGGGGTTTTTTGCAGGGATTTTAATGGTAGCTTTTTTTATTGTAGCGGTGTTTATTTTATATGGTTATGGAAAAGCTTAAATCTAAAAAGTTAATCAGACAAATATGGTAATAAATCTAATAGTTATAGGACTTATCTTTACTGCTATTGGAGCCCTGGCCCTTTTTCTAAAAAATTTTATTTTTATTGGATGGTATCAGAAAGATTATACAAAACCTTGGAATAAACGTTATTCTTGGCATGGTTGGAGACCTTTTTATAAGAATACATGGACACACAAATGGGTGATAAAATTAAACCATATTGTTATTGTAGACGGCTTTTTACCCCCAAAAGACAAATTGGAAATCTTAGGATTCCTATTAATTCTTATTGGAACAATTCTTCAAATAATTGGATTACAATAATAATATAATAATCAGAAAAATGGATTTAGAATAATAATTTTTCAAAGTTTTCTTGTGCAGATTAATTTTTTGTGCAGGATTTTATATGGTTGTGCAAAGCTATTTAAATCGAAAGATTTAAATAGTATATCCTTTATGTGTATACATAAGGTATATACAGATATACCTCCTTTCCCAGCTATATCTCGCAAGAGATATAGCTTCATGTTCTTTCAGAGAAAGAACCAAAGCACGAAGAATAATAAATATAACATAAACAAAATATAATTAAAATAAACAAATGAGTGACATATTTTCAAACACAATTTTATGCGGAAAATGCAATCTGAAAATGAAGCCTGTTTCTATTGAGAGAAATGGATTTGTACTTCGAGCACTTCAGTGCGAGAAATGCGGAGAAAAAATTATTCACCCTGATGATGAGGCAGAATATCAGAGATTTCAGCAATTAAAGAATAAGCAGTTTCATGTTAAAATGAGAATTGTGGGAAATTCGTATGCTGTTTCTATTCCAAAAGAAATAGTAGAATTTATCAAACAGCAGGAAAGAATTATGGATGATTTTGTGAGAATTGCTTTTAATGATGCAAGAAAACTAAGCCTGATGTTTGGAGAGGAGGAAAATTAAAAAATAAGATAAAAAAATAAAAATAATAAAAATGGTATGCGAATTATTAATCAAAGAAATGGAAAGAAAATTAAAAAGGAAATTAACTAAAGAAGAAAAGAAAAAAGTTGAAGAAAAAATGCATCATTCAGAAGTTAATGAAGACAGAAGGGAGGAAGATTTGGTTTGTGCTTAAATAAAAAATAAATTAATAAGTATAAAATTAAGTTATTAGATAATTAAGATAAAATTAAACAAAACTAATAAAATAAAAAATAAAATCAACAAATATGGCAGAACAAGTTAAATTAAAAGTTCTTGAAGCTCTTCAGGATGATGCATATAAAGGAATTGCAAGAATAGATATGGAAATGATGAAAAAAATAGGATTGAAGAGAGGAGATGTAATCTTGATTAAAGGAAGAAGAGAAACTGTTGCAATTGTTGACAGGGCTTATCCTGCTGATATTGGTGAGCCAATTATAAGAATTGATGGAATTATAAGAAAAAACTCAAGAACGGGAATTGGCGAGCTTGTTACAGTGGCTCGGGCAGATGTAAAAGAAGCAAAGAAAATCACAATCGCGCCTGCGCAGAAAAATATCATGGTACAAGGAGATCCTGAACTTGTAAAGCAGCAGCTTTTAGGAAGGGCTGCTATAAAAGGAGACATTCTTGTTCTTGGAGGGGCAAGGCAGAGAAGAGATTTAATGAGTGATTTTGGAGATTTTGGCGATATTTTTGCAGAAGCTTTTTCAGGAATGGGAGGATTTGGATTTGGAGGAATGGCTCAAGTAAGATTTATTGTTTCAAATGCAATGCCTTTACAGGCTGTTGTAATTACAGAGAATACTGAATTAACCTTGTCAAGCAAGGCAATTGAAATTTCAGAGGAAAAAATTCCAGAGGTAACTTATGAAGATGTAGGAGGATTGACAGAGGAAGTCAAGAAAGTTCGAGAAATGGTAGAATTGCCATTAAAACATCCTGAGATTTTTGAGAGATTAGGAATAGAGCCGCCAAAAGGAGTTTTGCTTCATGGCCCGCCTGGGACAGGAAAAACTCTTCTTGCCAAGGCGGTTGCGAATGAAAGCGAGGCAAATTTTATATTAATTAATGGCCCAGAATTAATGAGCAAGTTTTACGGAGAGAGCGAGAAAAACTTGAGAGACAAGTTTGAAGAAGCAAGCAAGTCTGCTCCTTCTATTATTTTTATTGATGAAATTGATGCAATTGCACCAAAAAGAGAGGATATTTCAGGAGAAGTAGAAAGAAGAGTTGTTTCTCAGATGCTTACATTAATGGATGGGCTGCAATCTCGCGGAAAGGTTGTTGTTATTGGGGCTACAAACAGGCCAAATGCTGTTGACCCTGCATTAAGAAGGCCTGGAAGATTTGACAGAGAAGTGCAGATTTCTGTTCCTGATAAAGAAGGAAGACTTGCAATTTTAAAAATTCATACAAGAAATATGCCTCTCTATAAAGATGTTAATTTAAGTGAGATAGCAGGAATTACTCATGGGTTTGTAGGAGCTGACTTGTCTGCACTGGTTAAAGAAGCTGCTATGATTGTATTAAGAAAAGTTCTTCCAAAATTGAATTTGAAAGAAGACCAGGAAATTCCAGAAGAAGTTCTTAAGGATTTAAAAGTTACAAGAAAGGATTTTTACGAGGCTTTGAAAATTGTCCGTCCAAGTGCTATGAGAGAGGTTTTAGTAGAAACTCCAAATATTTCCTGGAATGATGTTGGCGGATTGGATAAAGTAAAGCAGGAATTAAAAGAAGCTGTTGAATGGCCTATGAGATTTCCAGATTCGTTTACTAGGATGGGAATAAGGCCTCCGAGAGGAATACTTTTATACGGGCCGCCTGGAACAGGAAAAACTCTTCTTGCCAAGGCAGTTGCTAAAGAATCAGAAGCAAATTTTATTCAGGTTAAGGGGCCTGAATTATTGTCAATGTGGGTTGGGAAATCAGAAGAAGGAGTGAGAAAGATTTTTGAGAGAGCCAGACAGGTTTCTCCGTGCGTTGTTTTCTTTGATGAAATAGATTCTCTTGCCAGCAGAAGAGGGTTAGAAGCTGGTTCGAGAGTTCATGATCAAGTGCTAAATCAGCTTTTGGCTGAGATGGATGGACTTGAAGAATTGCAGAATATTGTTGTTATTGGAGCTACAAATCGCCCTGATATGCTTGACCCTGCTGTTCTCCGTCCCGGAAGATTTGACAGGCTTGTGCTTGTTTCTCCGCCTGAAAAAGAAGGAAGACTTGAGATATTTAAAATTCATACAAAAAATATGCCTGTTTCTGACAAGGAGAAATTAATTAATAATCTGGCAGAAAAAACAGAGGGATATGTTGGAGCTGATATTGAATCTTTATGCAGAGAGGCTGCAATGCTTGCTCTTCGAGAAGATATGAAAATAAAAGAAGTTACAAAAAAACATTTTGAAGAAGCTATGAAAAAAGTTCGAGCAAGTGTGTCAAAAGATGCCATGGACAGATACAGGAAGATGGAGACTGATTATCTTAAATCTGCAAAGGCTGCGTTGGAGCATACAACTTATGTTGATTAATTAGATAATTTCTAAAATTCAATACATAACCAAAAAGTATTTAAATAACCTTATTTAATGTTATTTAATGGAGAATATTGAAAAATGGCATTAAAAACATTCAATGTGGAAGAAGAAACTTATCAGAAGTTTTCTGACTTTTGCAGGCAGAATGGAATAAGCATGAGCAAGCAAATAGATATCTTCATGAAAGCGCAGCTTGAAGAAAAGCCAAAAGTCAGGGCAGAATATCTGCAAAGGCTGGAAGCTATAAGAAAAGGAAAATTTATCAAGATAGGAAGCATGGAGAATTTTAAGAAGAGGTATGTTTAATTATCCTTATGGTTTATATTCTTGAAGTTTCTGAACATTTAGACAGAGTTTTCTCCAAACTTTCTAAAAAAGACAAACTGCAGTTTGAAATATTAACAAGAAAAATAAATGAAATTCTGGAAAATCCCAAAATAGGAGAGCCATTGACAGGAAACATGGCTGGGCAGAGAAGCGTTCATGTCAGGAATTTTGTTTTAGTTTATGAAATATTGGAAAATGAGAAGATTGTAAGGCTTCTTGACTACGACCATCATGATGTTGTTTATTATTAATTTGTTGTAACTTCAATTTTGTCTGAAACCAAGATTGTATGTTCTGCCTGGGAAACTTTCTTGCCTGATTTTTCCACGAGCTGGGAATATTGCGAGATTATTCCTGCCTGTTCCATTAATCTCAAGCTCATCAAAGCTCTGCTTGAAAATTTTTTTACAATCCACCTCTCGCAAAATGGAAGTGTTTTGTATTCTTTTTCAATAAAATTAAGTATCTCGCGAGCCAAATTATCTCTTATTGCTTTTCTTTCCTCGAGCCTGTAAATTCCTGATTTTGCGCCATCTCTTACAACTCCTTCTCCTGTTGTTGCAAATGGCTCGATGGCATATGCTCCTTCTTCTAATTTGACAGGATTATTATTGTCATAATTTGGAATTGTCAATCCAGCGTGAATAAGATAATTTCCAAGTTGATGCCCTGACAGATTTCGTATTGGAGAAAATCCTGCTTCTGTTATTTTTTTATGAATTGATTTTCCTATCTCGCTGATTCTTACATCTTTTTTTGCTGTTTTTATTGCTTCCTGCAGGGCTAACTCGCAAGCTTCAATTAATTTTTTATTTTCCTCTAAGTTTTCCAAATCTAAACTAAAAGCAGTATCTGCAATATATCCTTGAATATGTATGCCAATATCTATTTTTAACAAACCTTCTGCTTTTTTTTCATCATTACTTGAAGGAGTGTAATGGGCTGCAATCTCGTTTATGCTTAAATTTACTGGAAAAGCACACTTTCCTCCTAATTCTTCTATCTTTTTCTCAATTTTCTCAGCTATTTCCAATAAATTTGAATCTTTTTTTATTATTTCTCTTGCAAATTTTACAGCTTCTTTGGCTATTTTTCCTGCTTTTCTGTAATTTTCTATTTCCTGCTTATTCATGAAAACTTGAGAATAATTAAGCTTAAAAAGCTTGTTCTCTTATGCTGAAAATGGATAAAGAGGGAAAGGGAGGAGTAATTCCGGCTTCTAGTGATAGCATTCCTTGGCGAGTTGAAGAATTAAGATTAATCCAAGGAGTTCTTCAGCGGGTTTTGGGTAAAATTGGTTCTTTGGATGCATTGGTGAGTGCTTCTCCTGAAATTGGTAGATTGCTTGAAAGAGTTGATGAATTAACAAGAAGATTAAGAGTAGAAAGAATTATGTCTGGAGCATGCAAGCCGGGAAAATGTGTCCTTGCTCGAGATTATATTGATACTAGGGGGAGAGAGTATGAAGCTGAATTAAGACAAGTTCAAGATGAGCTTCGAGGTGTTTCTGAAAGATTAGTAGATGCTGAGAGAATTGCGCATATTCTCCGGGCAGATGGACCGAGAATTGCTGTTGGAATTGCCATTAAATCGGCTCCTGGCGCGAGAGATGTTGCATATTCTTATTATGATTTTGCAAACCGAGCATTTGTGCATACTCCTGCTGCAGAAGAGCTTTTAGGAATTGATCCAGAATATACAGAAGGAGTATCATTAAAAAATTGGGTTAGATTAATTAAAGTAGAATCTGGCGAGAGAACACATATATTTAGGGCAATAAAATTAGGTGCAAGGCTTCTTCATTATGAGGCAGAGACTGCAACTGATCCTGAACAAAAGTTGTATTTGACTTCAAGCCCGAGATTTTATGAAAGAGGTGGGAGAAAAATTGCAATTGGAGTGAGTGTTCTGCCTTATGACCCTTCTCCAGAAGACAGAAAAGCATATGCCTCAAGGCCAGAAAGCACAGATGCTTTTTTTAGTGGCATGAACACTTTAGTAGATGAGACAAATGGGGCTTTTGCAAATCTTGTTGCAAGTGCTAGTTCTTAATTTTTTACCCTGCGCTCTTTTGGAACAAAATTGACAATTCTGCCCTGAGATAATTTCCCGCAGCCGATTAATTCATTTCTGTGTTTCAGAACAAAATATCCAAACAGATTTTTATCCTCAATAAAAATATCATTTCCTTTTAACCAATTTGAAGCTTGTTTTTCATTTACTTCGAGAATATTTTTTGTTATTCTCTCTTTCAATAATGAAATACCATCATGGCTTAATCTTATTCCGTCTTTCTCAAACTTGGCAAGATAAATTCCTATTAGCTCAACATTAACACTTCTTCCAAGCTCCATTATTTCCGCTTTTGACAAACTTCCAGAATATGCCCGGATTTTTTCTTTTCCTATCATAATCAGCAAGTATGGCAGTTCTGTAATTCCAAACTGCTCATTTAACTTTTCAATTATTTTATCTTTCTCACTTCTTTCTATAAATTTTATGTTCATTTCTCTAAAAAATTAATTCCTTTTTTAATATCTGAAGATATGAATACACTATTTAATTCTAGATTATCTTTTATTCTTTTTATGTTTTTTCCAATGTTCAATTGCAATACTTTTTTATTATAATTTTTTACAGCCTGAATTATTTCAGAAAATGTAAGAAGTTTTCCGCTTAATGCCAAGACTGCATCACATTTTTCTATGTAAAAAGCATCTCTTAAAGCAAAATTAAAATTAGTCTGAATTGTTTCATCGGCTTTTATATTTTCAGGAGGAATAGCTTCCTTGTTTTTTTTCTCATTAATAGCATAGTATATTATCCATTTTTTACCATTATTTTTTTTGTATGAATTTACCAGAAATCCAATTAGCCCGCCGGCTCCTCCTGTAATTATTTCGTGCCCTCTTTTTGCAAGTTCTTTTCCTATTTTTTCAGCAAGCTTTCTGTCTTTTTTTATCCTGCTCTCATTATCATTATTTCTGCACGAGCCTATTATCAGAATTTTCATATCAATTCAAGTTCAAGTAGATTTATAAAATTAGTGAATCTAGAACTAAGATGAAAAATAGCATTATTATCCTCACTATAACTTTGATTTTTATTATTATATTAGCATTAATTGTTTATTTTAATTTAATGGAGAAGCATTCACAAGTATGCTTGAAAGAGAAATGCTACAATATTGAGATTGCAAAATCTGCTGAAGAGAGGGAGAGAGGGTTAATGTTTCGCGAAAAACTTGACACTAGCTCTGGAATGTTGTTTATTTTTCCTTCTGAGGGAGAATATAACTTTTGGATGAAAAATACTTTAATTCCGCTTGATATTATCTGGATTAACTCTGACAAGGAAGTTGTTTATATTGCTGAAAATATGCAGCCCTGCAATGAAACCTGCAATTCTATAAATCCCGGCAAGAAATCAAAATATGTTCTTGAGATTAATTTTGGAGAAGCTGATAGATTAGGCTTGAAAGTTGGGGATAAAATTAGATTGAATTAACAAATGATTTATTTACTCTATATTTTATGCAATTTTTAAGGAACTCACAACCTCTGCAAATATCTCTTAAATCTTTGTTAGTAATATTATTAATTGTTAATTTGAATAATTCTGAAGCTTTATGTTTTGTATTTGGTTTTATTTTAATTAATCTTAAAACTTTATTGTCCATTACTTTTATCCAGTAATTAATTTTCTCTCTTTTCTTGCAGATTTTTCCTTTTCTATGAGGACATTTTTTACAAATATCGTCGCATTTTTTTATTATTTTTATTTTTAAGTTTGGATTTTTAATAAGTCTTGAATGAATTTTATGTGCATGCTGTGTAAGTTTTTTATTATACCATTCGTCTTTTGTTGCATAATTGCGTGATAAACATAAAAGATGATGAGCTCTTAATTTTATCATTTTATATCAACCGAAAATTTTATATAGTTTGAGTATCTTAATAAATTGTAAGAGTTGCCTGGAGGAGCTGTATGGATGCCTTTGGCTTTCAAATACAGCATAATCGGGGTTCGCATCTTCGGATGTCCACTCTTACTTTTATTTTCTTTTAAACTTAAATAAAACATCTTCAATCATTTCATTTTTAATTATTAAATTAGCTAACTTTTTATTTCTTAGGGTTTTAAGTGCAACTTTATGTCCAAGAGATTTTTTTTCACAACTAGTTCTTTGGGAAATTTTTATATTATTTAAATAGTTTTGCTCTTTAAATAACAATGGAAGCAAATTTTTTATTCTCCTGAAGCTGACATCTCTACAAATTATTATCTCATTAACATTTTCTAAAAAATCTTTTATGCAATAATAAATTAAGATGCAATGCAGTTTTTCAATTAGGTTAGTAACTTGTCCTTTATATTTTTTGATTATTTCTTTTTTAACTTCACTTTTTAGAAAAATGCTGTTTTCTGCTTTATCGGTTCTTTTTATTCCTAATGCAGAATTTAACTTTAATTGCTGTATCTGTCCACTTATATCTATTTCAATTTTTAATTTTATCATTTTTTCTTTAATTTAGCCAGAAAAAATCCTTCTGTATCATTATCCTGTGGATAAATTCTGCAGCAATTTTTTATTTCTTCTGAAAATTTCTCGTTTTCCCAGTTTGTTATTCCTGGACGGCATTTTACAGGCAATTTGATTTTTTCAACCTGAAGATTAAATCTTTCAGCAAGAAAATTTACATTGCTTTCATTTTCTTCTGGAGAATGGGTGCAGGTTGAATATACAATTTCGCCGTTATCTTTTAATAAAGAAACTGCACTTGAAGCAATTTTTCTCTGCATTCTGCTTAATTTGGAAATCATTTTTATATTCCACATTAAAAATGTTTTTGGCGAGCTTCTTATTGTACCTTCTCCTGAACACGGGACATCAAGGAGAATTTTGTCAAATTTTATTTTTCCCTGAAGCTTGTTGCAGAACTGAACAGCATCATTTCTTGAAACAATAACATTTGTGCACCCGCATCTTTCCAGATTACTTGATAAAATTAGTATTCTTCCTATATCTTTGTCATTTGCAATAATTGTTCCTTTATTTTCCATCACTGCTGACATTTGAGTTGTCTTTGAGCCCGGAGATGCGCATAAATCTAAAACAAGTTCATTGGGCTTTGGGTTAAGAGCAAGCACAGGCATCATGCTTGAAATTTCCTGAACATAATAATATCCAAGAAGATGTTCAGTAGCTTTTCCTAATTCGCCCGGCTTCAATTCACTTGTTATAATCATTATTTCTGGAAATTCTGGAAACGGCTGCTGAATTTTCCATCCTTTATTTTCCAGATTTTCTTTTAATTTTTCAGGCTTGATTTTAAGAGTGTTGCATCGGATTGAATTTATTGGGGATTTTCCTGAAAACTCGAGCCACTTGTCATAATCTTCAACAAGCTTCTTCATTCTTTCTTCAAATAGTTGTTTTGGCTGCATCATAATAATGGTGAATTATCAAAATCTTGTTTAGTTATCTTCGCATATCTTGAAACCGATTTTAATAGATAATTGCTTCTGGACAATCCAGTATTTCTCTTTTTAACATAATAAGTATAAAGTATAATTTCTATTCCCAAATCTTTTAATTGTTCAACTACTGGAACAAAATCAGAATCAGATGCAATTAATATTATCTTTTTTATTTCTGGATATTTTACTGGCACAGACATTAAATCCATAGCTAATAAAATATCTACTGCTTTTTGGCAATATCTTGCTTGTTCTTCATTAACTTTAATTTTTTGGCATCTTCCTTCCTGAACAACAACCTCTCTTTGCCTCATTTTTGCCACAAATTTATTATATTTGTCTTTTTTTGCTTTTTCTTCAATTGTTGGTTTATTTGACTGAAATGGTGGAGCAGTATAATAAAATATTTTTTTGCATATCAAATTTTCCTTTTTTGCAAGGTTATTTGAAAAAGAGATTCTGTCAAATTTTAAGTATTTACCTCCTCCAAAATATTTAGAAAGCTTAGCTAAAAATCCATCATCAATGAAAATAAAACAAGGTAAGCAATCATCCGGCGACCCTTGCGGATCACCGGGGTGCATACTAATATTAATATTATTCTGAGATTTATAAATTTTTGCTTCTGGCATATTTAAGTCAGATAAAATTGCTTTTTATATATTGTCTATACTATTAATCTTTAACAATTTAATCTTTAACAATGGTGTTCAAATAAACAAGAGAATATCTCCTGTTAAATATGAATAATTAAGTTTATATATCTCTTTCTACTGAATTTATAAATGACAGTTGAAAGCATATTCAAAAAATCATGGGAAGAATTTACTAAAAATATAGTTTTATCTTTGAAAGTTTCGTGGTGGTATTTTATTTTTCCTCTTCTTATTCTTGCTTTGATTGTTGTTTCTCTTTTTGCCGGAATAATTGCAAGCATCAAACCTGCACAATTCTATTCTGCACAATTCTATTCAACTCCAGATTTTAACATGAGCACAGGAATTACTGGAAATGTTGTAAATGATTCTGCCCAATATACTGCAATTGGTTTTCTTATAATTATTATAATTATAATTTCAGCAATAGTATTTTTTCTTGTAATTTATTTTACACAACTTGTCATATTATGCATGACAATTTTCAATGAAAAAGGAGGAATGAAAAGAAAAGAAGCATCTAAAAAAGCAAGAGATAATTTCTGGATATTTTTAGGATTAACTTTATTAATTATGGTAATTCTTAGCCTTCTTTTTGGTGTTCCAATGCTTCTTGGAATTCTTTCTCTTGTTGCATTCTCAAAACTTCTTATTCTTGGAATTCCATTATTTATTATTTTTTTAATTGGCGGAATTATTCTTGCTGGATTTTTTGGAGTTAAATTCAGCTTATCTCCATATATACTTCTTAAGGAAGATACAAAAATAACAGAGGCAATAAGGAGAAGTTCTGCTCTTGTGACAGGAAGATGGTGGAAAACTTTTGGCTGCATACTTTTATTTTCAATGATTTCTTGGGCTTTGTCTTTTGTTGCTTCTATGATTATGCAGGTTCTTTATTTCTTTTTTCTTGCTTTTATGTTTTTTGCAATTTATCTTGGTGTTGTTGGAATAGCAATTATAATTTTTATTTTTGTTGGAATTATTATTGCAATTTATGGATTAATGACTGGAGTGACAAGTTTGGTTATGTTTTTGCTGATGAAAAATTTATATCTTGATTACAAGAAGTAATTTTTTGTTTTTGTTATTGTTTTACATTTTATTTATTTTTTGAATTAATATCTTACATGAATTATTTTATTAATTAAATTTATCGAATATATATTGAATTGAAGCTGAATTTTTATATTATATTATTTTTTGATGTCAAAAATGTCAGGAATATCTTTGTTTCTTTATTTTAATTAAAAGGTTTTTTCACACTTTTTCCAAAAATTAATAAATTCAATTTAATACTAGCGAGCCCGAAGGGCGAGCTGCGCCGACTTAACAATTTTTTATTTTATAAAAGTCGACCAGTGAGCAGAGCTGCGCCCGGCATAGAGTTTTTTAGCTTGGGAAAAGTTCTTATAATTGACATTAAAAGAAAATAAAAAATCAATATTTCATTCTGCCCCATAAATCTTTATAAGTATTATATTCGCTTGAAAATATATCAAAATGAAACTTGGATTAGATATTGGAGCCGGGAATATAACTGCTGTTGCTTTGAATAATGGCTTGAGAATAATCAGAAAAGCAATTGAGGGAAAGCCGAGAGAGAGAACAGTTGAAGTTCTTCAGCAATTTGAAGATGGAGAGTATGAAGTTGGAGTTACTGGGATTAATGGCAAGGCAATTGCTGAGATTCTTGAAATTTTACATACACCAAATGCAGTTGCAGTTCTTGAGGGAATAAGAAGATATCATCCTGATGCAAGAAGTGTTTTTGATATTGGGAAAGAAAATTCCTCGCACTATTCAATACATTATGAAGATGGGGAGCTTGTTCTGGAGGACTTTGCAACAAACCCATTATGTGGCGCAGGCGGAGGGGCATTAATTGAGAAAATGGCAAGAAGGCTGAATATGAGCCTTGAAGAATTTGTCCAGGCAGCATATGATGCAGAGGTTGCTGCAAACATCTCAGCAAGGTGCGCTGTTTTTGCAGAGAGCGATGTTACTCATCATTATCAGAGAGGAACAAAAGCAGACGGGATTGCCGCTGGCTTGTGCCAGGTTTTAGCAAGAAATTTTGTGAATGGGATATGCAGAGGAAAAACAAAAGAGCCAATTTTTCTGCTTGGAGGAGTTGGAATGAACAAAGCAGTTGTAAGATTTCTTAAAGAAGGAACTGGAAAAGAGGTAATTATTCCAAAAGATTTTTTATACTTGAAAGCAGCAGGATGTGCGCACTATGCAAGACAAAGATTTGAATTGAGAGATGTGATTGAAAAATTAAAAAATTTCAGAAAAGATGTTTGTGGTTTGCTTTCACTTAAATTGCTTGAAGGGATTAGGGTTTCTTATGAAGTTATAGACAGGCAGAATGGAAATGAAGTTACTCTTTCTGTAAACCGCGATTATAATCTTTCAGGAAGAACACGAGTTTATCTTGGCTTGGATGTTGGAAGCGTGAGCACAAAGGCAGTATTGCTTGATGAAAATGGAAGATTTATTCTTGGCTTGTATGAAAGAACAAGCGGAAAGCCGCTTGATGCAGTCACTGATGTCATGAAGAGGCTTGGAAATATTGAACTTGGAGGAAAAAAAATCAAAGAGCTTGTTGATGTTCTTGAAGCAGGAGTTACTGGCTCTGGAAGAGAGATTGCTGCTGACTGGATTAGTGTTCCTGGAAAAAGAGCTGTTGTTAAAAATGAGATAACTGCGCAGGCTCAGGGAGCTGTTTATTTTTTTCCTGATGCTGACACTGTTTTTGAGATTGGCGGGCAGGATTCTAAGTATATTAAAATTCAGGATGGAAAAGTTGTTGACAATGAGATGAACAAGGTTTGCGCTGCTTCTACTGGCTCGTTTCTTGAAGAGCAGGCAAAAATTCTTGGAATAAGCATTAAGGGAGATTTTGCAAGGCTCGCACTTGCTTCAAGAAACCCATGTGATTTGTCTGAGAAATGCGCTGTTTTTATGGCATCAAGCTTATTATCTTATCAAGATTCTCCACTTGAAGACAGGTGCGCTGGATTAGCTTATGCAATATGCAGGAATTATTTGAATAGAGTTGCAAAGGAAGTTGGGCAGAATGTTGTTTTTCAGGGTGCTGTTGCTTTTAACCAGGCTGTTGTTGCTGGGTTTGAAACACTTCTTGAGAAAAGAATTCAAGTTCCTAAATATCCTGATTTAACAGGAGCAATTGGGATTGCTATGATTGCAAAACAAAGTTATAAAGAAAAAAATGAGAGGAGGAAGGTTGCATAAGAAAATATGCAAAATATAAAATGAGCTTCATTAAATTACGCAAAGTAACAAAAACTAAAATAAATTTTGAAGATAACAAAATTAAATTTTCAGAGTCTTTGCCTATAAAATGAGCTTCAGAGGATTTGATGAAATTGCAACTTCAAGTTATGAGCAGAGAATTTTCAGATGCAAGGGCTGCGAAAATACTTGTGATGTGACTATTGTAGAAACAGAAGGAAGAAAAATGTTTTATGGAGACAGATGCGAGAAGTATCAAGGAAAATCAGAAGAGGAAGCAAGCAATCCTTTTGATGTTCGTGAAAAAATGTTAGAAAAATATCTGCAAAAATCAAGGCAGAAAACAAGTGCTGGACTGCCGAGAGCAGGAATGTTTTATGAACTTGCACCTTTGTGGGCAGTATTTCTTTCTAATCTTGGCTTTAGTGTTGTTCCTTCACAGAAAACAAACAAGAGAATAATTTCTGACGGCTTGGAAAAGACAACTGCTGAATTCTGCTATCCGTTTAAAGTTGCATTTGGGCATTTTGCAGATTTGGACGGCAGAGTTGATTTTGTTTTTGCTCCAGATATTATTCAGAGCCAGAGAAGCAAGTATTCTGATGATAGTGGAATAAGGGAAACTGAATGGGACAGAAGCAGAACATGCCCATATCTGCAGAATTTTGGCCCGGTTGTTGCGAGAAATACTTTAAAAACAAGATGCATAAATCCTGTTATTAATTTAAGAGGAGACAGAAAAAAATTATTCATGGAATTGAGAGATAGTTTTTCAAGAGCTGGCTTGAATTTCAGCGAGAGAGAAATAGAAAATGCTTTTGTTGATGGAGAAATTGCTTACTTAAGATTTAAAAAATCATTGAGGGCAGAAGGAAAAAAAGTTCTTGATAATCTTGGAAGCAGAGGAATTGTTATTGTTGGAAGGCCCTATACTGCTTATGACGAAGAAATGAATTTAAAACTTGCTGGGAAAGTTGCGCATTATGGCTTTACTCCTCTGCCAATGGATTTCCTTCCTCTTCCTGATGAAGATTTGTCAAGAAGATGGGGGAATGAGTTTTCAATTCAGGGGCAATTAATACTTGGAGCTGCAAATGTTTCAAGGAAACTTGGGCTGAATGCTGTTTTTCTTGATTATTTTGGATGCGGGCCAAATTCATTTTTAAGAAGTTTTTTTGAAAGAGAGCTTGGAAAGCCGTTTTTAACTTTGCAGATTGATGAGCATACAGCAGATGCCGGGCTTGTTACAAGATTAGAGGCATTTTTGGACAGCATAGAATTACAAGGAGAAAGAAGATGAAGCCTGGATTTAAATTTAGAGACTATAAACTTGAAGATTTGAGAGACAGAAAGATATGGATTCCACATATGTGTGATTCTGCTTACATACTTGCTGCTGTATTAAGAAGTATGGGATATAATTCTGGTGTTCTGACTCGTTCTCAGGATGCTGGATTCTCAATTGGAAGAAAATATACAAATGGGGATCAGTGTCTGCCTTCTATTATTACAACACAAGATATTTTAGAGAGAGTTTTTTCTCAAGATTTTCAAGTAGATAATGAAGCATTTTTCCAGGGGAAGAGCGAGGGGCCGTGCAGATTTGGAAGATACTGTATGAATCAAGAAGCAATTTTGCATGATTTAGGAATTAATGTTCCCATACTTACTCTTGACAACAGAGATGCTTATTCTGGGATGGGAAGTGATGCTAAAATTAGAATCTGGGATGGAATGGTTGCTCTTTCTTTGCTTGAAAGATGTCTGCACTTTACCCGCCCTTTTGAAATAGAACCTGGAACAAGCAGAGAAATTTATGACAGATATCTCAAGGGAATTGTTCGAGTTATAGAAAAAAGAATTCCTGGCTCGAGAACAGGGAAGAGGGCAAGAATTCTTTTAAATAAACATAAATGTGAATTATTAGGAACAATTGAACAAGCTGTGGAAGAGTTTGTTAAAGTTAAAAAGAGAGAGCAGAAAAAGCCTGTTGTATTTTTAACAGGAGAGATTTATGTCCGCTCAAGTGATGTTGCTAATCAGAATCTTGCTGAGAGAATTGAAAATCTTGGCGGAGTTGTTTTATTAGAGCCTGTAACATCATTTTTTGATTATATTAATGAGTTCAAGCTGAGAGAGGCGAGAGATGAAAGAGAGTGGAGAAAATTTTTGAAAACCTGGATTGATGTAAGAATGATGAGAAGAGATGAGAGAGATATTGCTCATTTATTCTCGGGAGTTTTAGGAGAATTTTCTCATGATGCATCTGCTTCTGAAGTCATTGCTCGTGGAAGAGAATATGTTCATGAAGCTTACAAAGGAGAGGCAATTGTCACTCTAGGAGCAAGCGAGTATTTTGCATCTCGTGTTCAGGGAATTGTAAATGTTCTGCCTTTCAACTGCATGCCTGGAACTGTTGTTTCATCAAAAACAGCTGAGTTGAGAGCAAGAAATAATAACATTCCTATGCTGAACTTGAGCTATGATGGGCATTCAGACCCTGTAAAAGATGAGCAGCTTGGAGTTTTCATGTATCAGTTAAAAGAGAGAATAAGATAATTTTTTATTTTAAGGAAAATTAAGTGAACTAAAAATAGGAAATCTTAGTTTATTTTTCTGCATTTTTTGCAAATATAGGAGATAAAACATCTCCCATTTCAACAAATCTCTTGTACGAGCGTGTCAGAGCTTCAAGATTTTCCTGCCTTGGAGCAACTACTGCAAGAGGTTTTATTGTTCTGTCACAAGATTCTTCTAAAGAAGAGTAAACTTGCACTCCGACTCCAGCTGCTAATGCAACTCCGTAACAGCCTCCAGGATTACTGACAAATTCTATTGGAACTTGTAAATCATCTGCTAGTATATGTATAAAGGGACTTGTTTCTGATAATAGTCCTGTCATACTTGCTCTGACTTTTTCAAATCTATTTCCTTGCTGTGCAAGAACTTGCTGACAGTGCCTGAATGAGTGTGCAACTCCTTCTAAAACAGCGCGTGCTAAATAATCTCGCGGAGTTTTTTCACCCATTCCTATTAGTGCTGCCCGTATTGTTGAATCATCTCGTGGAGACCTTTCTCCCTTGAGATACGGAAGCCAGATAACTCCTCCTGAGCCAGCAGGGGCTCTTCCAGCAAAGATATTTATTACAGGATAGACTAAATCATCAGTTAATTTTTCTTTAGCATCCGGGAATAAATTGTCTCTTGCCCATTTGTAAGAAGCTCCACATGCAAGAGTACAAGCAAGAATGATAGCAGTTTCATTAAGATGTCCCATCCAGTAAATTCCTCTTCCTGATTTATCCTGCATATCTTCTGTTATAATTCCAATAATTCCTGATGTCCCGCTGTTTACGTATGCATCTTTTTTTCTTACAGCACCATTTGAGATTGCAGCTGACTCTTGGTCTCCTGCTTTTGCATGAATAGGAGTCCCTTCTGATAAACCTGTTTGACTTGCAACTTCTCTTGTAATTCTTCCATGTACACCTGTATTTGTTATCACTTGTGGAATCATAAATCTTGGAATTCCAGTTGCATCAAAAACTCTTGTATCTAGACAGTGTTTTTTAAAATCCCATAATCTCATTTGCGATAAACCTTGAGGAGTTGTTGTCATCTCTCCAGTGAGCTTATAGGCTACGTAATCTTCTGGCAACATTATCTTGTCAATCTTTCCGAAAACTTCTGGCTCATTATTTTTAACCCATAATAATTTTGCAACAGTAAAATGCCCGACATCTTTTCCTGTTGCTTCCTGAATATGTTTTGACTCAGCATCTGTTCTTCTGTCATCCCAGATTATAGCTCTTCTTAATGGTTTTCCGTGTTTGTCAAGAGCAACTAAACCGTGCATTTGTCCTGAAACTCCTGTTGCATCTGGTTTTTTTCCACTTTTTTGAACAAGAGCTGCTAGATTCTGTTTAGCAGCATCTACCCAGTCATCTGGGTTTTGTTCAGAATACGCTTTTTCACTATCAACATATTTTGGTATATCGTTATCAGGAGTTGTTACTTCTGCGAGAATTGCTCCATCATCTTTGATTATCACACCCTTAACTCTGGTTGTTCCAGCATCAATTCCTGCTAAAATTGTCATTTTATTATCTTTTTATTTTTTCAGAAAATTAATTTAAGACAGAGAAGCTTGGTACGTTTCTCTGAAATAACCATGAGCTTTTGTTAAAGAATCTCGCATCATGTCTTCGACAGTAATTGTATCTCTTCTTGCATATGCATTTATCATCTCATTCCATGGCATTTCCTTGCCAGCTTTTCTGCATGCTTCCCATGCCAAAGCTGCTCTTACACATCTTTCTAAAGCCTGCTTGATAGCATCATACGGGCGAGGCTGCATATCATGCCCGCACCATCTTGAATATCCTGCATTTTGCATCATTCTTGCAATAACTATTCCATTGCCAGTAACTTTAACCTCATGGTCAATATCAAACTTTCCTGGCCCTCCTAAACTTATTCCATCATTTCCGCCCTGAGAATTTAAATGCTCGTGAACAAGCATGTCATTATCAATTTCTTCTGATGTTGAAAAAATAGTACAAAGTCCAAGCATTTCATCATGTCCTAATTCTCTATTAACACCTTTTTTCTTTCTTGGAATTCCGTATTCATCTTCTATTTCTCTCCACATTGAGATTGCGCTTCCGACAACAGGAACCATGTGATGAGCATGCCCCTCATTTCCTTTTGGTTCAATAGCAAAATATAATAATCCGCCTTTTTGCATTTCGTGTTTACACAATCCTGCAATACCTCCTTTTAGGCGCTGGCGCATTCCAGGAATAGCAGGACTTGCAAGATGATAACCCCACGAGCCATTCCATAAAACAAGAGTTGGAGGCGTGTCAGGATGCCATGCTTTTCTTAACCGATTATATGTCAAATCAACTGTTCTTATTCCAAGATTGCTTGCTCCATCTCTTTCAACATCATCTAAAGAGCCGCTTCCTCCAAATGCATAGTGAACATGAGCTCCAGGAGTAGTCATTCCAACATAAATTTTTGGCTCTTCTTCAACAAGAGCATGAGCAACATCATCTGCATTTTCTTCATTTAATTCATTATCATAATGAAATTCAAATCCAAACTCAAGAGGAGCAATAAATAATCCGGCTGCTTTTTGTATTCTTGGAATAACTCTTTCTCGTGTAATTTGAATTTTATCAACAGTAGAAAGATTGCTCCACATAGGCCTCATGCATGGCGTAAATCCTTTTTTGCCGTCATTAAAAGTCCATGCACAGAAATTATGCTTAGATGTTTGTGGCATTTTTGTTTATTTATTTAACTTGGGGATATTTATAAATATTTATGTCTTGAAAAATATATAAGATAATTTATAGTTCTGATATATATTTAAAAAAATAAAAAAAGAAAAAATAAAAAATTAATTTCTGTCAAGTATTGGCTGATAGAAAGCTTTCACTCCTCTTAAAGCATCTTCATTTGCTGCTCTTCCCATGACAGCTAAATCTTCCATTTCAACAGACCTTGCAAAAGCTTGTGGTGCATATAATTGCATAGCTCCCTCAAAAGGATGCCAGTATATCTGTCCTCTTCCAGGCGCTCGTGCAATCCATATTCCGCCTGTGTGTGAATTATCTCCATAAACATCTCCTGTAGACGCGTGTATCAACATTCCGGCAACATTATCTTCTCCATCTTTAAGATGCGAGCCACTGAAATGTTTTCCAAACTCCTGTATCATTCTTACTATTGGAACTGTTGCGCTAGGTTCTGGACAATTTTGAGCCCTGTAGTTTCTTATATGTGAAGGGTCAAACCACATTTTTAGCTTAGGCAATACACCCAACACAAATCTTATTTCTGAATGCGTTGAGAACCAATTAGATGTAAGGCTTTGACTGCCATATCCAAGAGCTCCTCTCATAGAGCAGTTTTCAATTGCAACATTAACTCCAGAGGAATCTGCTTCATCAACTATTGGCCCTAATCTTTCTGTGAGTGCTCTTGCAGTATAATCTCTTCTTTGTTCTCCTTTCATTCCTGCTGTTTCATTCCAGACATTTCCAATAAATCCAACTGCATTTGGAACACCCAATACTGCGGCTGCCTTTACAACTTTATGGAAATGTTTTCTGTCTGCTTCATTTCCAATTGTATTTGCACAATAGCAAAGAGCTTCAACAGAAACTCCTGTTTTATCTTGTATTCTTTTTACTCCTTCTTTGGCTGCTGCTTGATTGGCTAAAACCCAGTCAACACTAACTGTTTCTCCATAAAAATCTCTTACTGTGGTTTCTCCTTCCATTTGCCTTGGAAAAGCTGCTGCTTCTAAAAATTTATATCCATTTTTTACTGCAAATAGAGCATTATCTTGAAGTGCATCTAAACCTGGTTTAAGGTCTTGCCCCATATCACGGCATATTGTAAGAAAACCCAGGCTTGGTTTTGTTAAAGTACTTACCATTTTTATTTTTACCTCCTTACAATTTTTGAAAAAATTTATCTTTTATTTTATTGTTTTACATGGCTGGCAAGATATCTCATTGAACGAGCAAATACTTCTGTCTGGTTTTTTTGATTTGGATTTCTTTGAAGTCCAACAAGTTTATCCAGGCATGTATCAAAACCTTCATAATCAACAGGCACTTTACATTTATGTTCTATTAATATTCTAAGTATTTCTGGAGTGTATTTTGCAATTCCACTTGGCTCCCATTCAACTCTGCTTGGGTAATTGCTTAGATGAACTCCGAAACATCTTCTTGCCTGGCAAACCATCTCAAGAGCTTTTAGCATTTCTTCTGAACCCCCATTTCCCTCGTAAAAATGAACAGTGTCTACTAAAAGTCCGAGGCGGGGACTTTTAACCCTGTCAAGAACATCAAGCCAGAAATCTGCTTGGCTTGGCATTTTTGTCTCGCTTCGTCTTAATGGCTCGAGTGCTCCGTATGCTCTTGCTTTTTCTTCTAGTTTTTCAGCAACATGCTTTAAGCTATCTACTAAATATTTTTTTCTTGTGGGAGTAATAGTTTCAATTTTTCCTGCTCCATGAACTAATTGAAACGGGCCGTTTACAATTACTGGATGTTGCTGGGGAGTGGCTATGACTGCAAGTTCTATGCTTCTGCCACACTGTTCAACAGCTTCCTTCCTCTTTTTTCTGCTTGAAGAAACCATGCTTGGACTTGGTTTTGGGCGGAAAATCATTGTTATTGGAACAAAATTATTTTCCTGTGAGGCTTCCCTGACAGCTGCAGCATAATGTATATCTGCAGTTGGTATTGGCTCTGATGCTGCAAATAATTCAACAGAACATTGTCCTAGAAAACCAGATTCATCAAATATTTTTCTTGCTTGTCTAAAAGTGGGCTCGATATCAGCTATTGCAATAGGAAATTTTAATCCCCATAAACATGCTCCATATATTATTTTTTTTAAGTTTGGAGGCATTTTTTTATATATTTTTATTATTTATAAATATCTGTATATTCTAGGATATGTTTTAGAATTAAATTATATTCGTGAGCTTAAATCTTTCAATCTTAGACATATCTGCCTTGTTAAAATTATAGCATCAAACCAGTCAAAGCTTAATTCTGGATTATTTGCCCACTTTCTTGTTTGTTCAATAGCATTCATTTCATTTCCTTTGCTGTATTTTATAACATAAACTTCATCTCCTTTTACAAGAGTGTAGGAATACATTTTTGGCATTAATTTTCTATCAATCCAGATTATATAAATATTTTTGCTTTTTTAAAAAAGCTTGAAAGATAAACTTAAATATTTTAAATTATATTTAATCAGGTGTATAAGATATTTACTGCAAATTCGAAAACTGAAAAGAGATTGATGGAGTATATTTGTTCTAGAGATGATATTAGGGAGAAATTAGAAAAACTTAAGGTTGAACCGAGAAGAGTTAATGGAGCACATCCTTTGCACGGAAGACTTGAAGGAAAGTGGAGTTGTTGGCTTGGATATAATATTAGAATGATTTATAGCATTGATGACAAAAAAGAAATGATAATTATTGAAGCAGTTGGAAGCCATAAAATTTATTGATTAATACTTTAATTCCTTTATTTTCCTTTTTTTTATGTTTCTTTCACTTGCAACAATCTGGTTGAACATATCTTTGTTTTCAATTATTTCTTTTTCCTCTAATTTTCTCATCTTGTCTCTGATTGCTTCTCTTATGAACTCTGTTTTTGTCATGTAATTATTCTTTTTCATAATTGCTTCTATTGCTTTTAAGAAATTTTCTTCAAGTTTTAAGCTTACATTTTCCATATGGATAACTGCTTGTTAATTACGTGTCTTGCAGTTAGACAGATAGAGAACTATAGTTCTCTATACTACTTGGTAGTATTAAGTAGTATATAAAGATTTCGGTTAGAACAGCTTCTTCTGGGTTGAGCCAGATGCAATTTCCTTTATGCTTATATTAAAAACCTCAAAGATATTCTCTACTGCAGGAAGAATCTGATGCTCGAGATAGTATTTGATATTGTATTCTCCTTTTTCATCTGGCAGTTTTACTTTTTCTCTCACAAGCTTTTTGGTTTCTCGTGTTTCTGCTATAAAATATTCGAGAAGCATGCCAACATCAATTGGCATTCCCTTTTCCTTCATTTTTTGAGCAGCAATAACATGAGGAGTTATTGCTTTGTATTCTGAAATTGGCTTTTTGAGCTGAGTATGAATCATTATTGCTTCTCTGGCTATTTTTCTTTTCTTTAACTCGCAAATTGTTTTTTTGACAAGTTCCAGAGCTTTTTTTTCATTTCCATCTTCGAGTATTATCTTTAAAACTTTGGATTGCAATTCTCTAGCCAGGGGACACCAGTCTCTTCTTACTGTTTCAAATCCTCTTATCTTAATATTTCCTTTTTCTGTAATCAGGGCGTATTTTTTCTTTGCTCCTGACTCACTGGCTCGCTTTGAAACCCACAATCCTCTCTTGTAAAAATCTTCCAGCTCAAGCTCCATAATTCCCGGAAGATTTTTATTCAATTTTTCAAGAAACTCGAAAACTTCTTTCCTAGTTTTTTCACCCTGAAGAAAACAAATCGAATCAGTGTCAGAATAAATTACTTGATAACCTGAATTTTTTATTTTTTCAATTGTTTCAAGAATATTTTTTCTTGCCAGTGCTGCTGTTGAGGCAGCAGCTTGTCTGCAATAGTATCTTGCTCCGAAAAATCCCAAGTAGCCATAACTTGCATTTGCTATTAGCTTGTATGCATTGCTTCTTGCTTTTGTGTAATTATTCTCGTTTTTCTTGTACTCTTGCTTGGCTTTTTTTCTTTTTTCTATAATTTCCTTTAACATTTCTGAGAAAAATCCTTTTTCTCTGCTGAAATATGCTTTTCCCTCTTTTCCTAAATCTACTTCTAAATTTTCTTTTCCTTTTTCTGTAAAAGTTGTTTTTGACAGATTATATGTTACAATTACAGATGAGTACATGCTTGTAAAGTCAAAGAAAACAACATTCTCATACAATCCCGGCTCGGGCTGGAAGACAAATGCTCCTTCGTATTTTTCCAGATTTCTTCTTGCTTCTATTTCATCATGCAAGGGGCGTTTTTCAGCTATTTCATTGTAATTTGGGAGATTATGAATAATATAAGTCTCGACTAATTGCGACAGGCCGTCCCGTGTTATGTCAAACAATGGCTCTTTTATAATTTTTGAGAATTCTAGCATGTCTGGCCAGAATTTTTCTGCTAACTTAAAAGTTAATTGAGAATCTTGCAAATTATACTCAAAAAAATCCTTCCACTCATCATCTTTGAATTTTCCTGCATCTTTAAAATAAAAATCTTTTTTTCCTTCTCCAAGCAGTTCTCTTGCTACCTCATCAAGTCCCAGAGTTTCTGATTCAAGATACTGGGAATAGACTGTTTCAATAAATCTGAACAAGTCAATATGAACTATTCCAGAAATTGAGCCAGATGGAACCCTACCTCGTGCAAAACTTGGCTGGCTTCCATCAATACCCAGATTTAATTTAATTTTATTTTTTTCAGCTCTTGCCCTTAAATATGGCAAGTCAAATCCATCTGAAAAATATCCTATAAGAAAATCGGGCTCTAATTTTTTTATATACTCGCAAAATTTTTCTATCATTTCTGCTTCATCTTTAAAACACTCAACATAATCCTGTTTTTTCCTGCAATCTTTCCATGTTAAAACTTTCTTGAAGTTTTTTCCTACAAGCGAAATCATCAGGATTTCGCCTTTTCCGATTTCAAACTCAGAAGCTTCTATATCATATGCAAAAATTCGCGGCTCAAATTTAATCTTTTTTGTTTCTTCTTCTCTTAATTTTTCAATTTTTTCTGCTTTTAATGCAAACTCGACATCTAGATTATTTATTCCGCCAAATTCAGAATTATTGATTATTTCTCCTGTAATTTTGTATGTTTCCAGAGGCTCGAGTCTTGAGTCAATTATGTATTTTGTTATCAGAGGAATGTCATATTCTCTTCTTGCCTGAATTTCTTCCAAGTCCAGTTTATCTGCTACTGGGTGTGCATCTTTGTAGTTTGTTATAAAAATTTTCAGAGTTTTTTTCTTTTTTCCGAGAAAATTCTTTTCTTCTAGTTGAATTTTCTCTATTTTTGTTGTTCTGCTTGATGATTCAATTGTTATTTTCTTTATTTTTTCAATTAAAGTTGAAATCTGCTTTTCTGTTACATCTTCTTTTAGGATAGCATAGAGATAAGGAGAAAATTCATCAAGTATGCAGATTCTCTTTCCTTTCTCGTTTCTGCCTATTATTTTGATTATATTTCTTCCTTGAAAATCAAAATAATCATAGTCTATAGGTGTGAATTGAATTTCCATTTTATTCAGCAATTTTTTATCTTTTCCTCAATTATCTGCGAAATTGGCTTTCCTGTTTTATCTCGCAATTTTTTTAATTTATTTATAGTGCTGACTGAGAGAGTTATGTCTATTCTTTTTCTCTGGAATGGAAGCTCGTGAGTTTTGTCGTAATTTTCCAGAGTTTCGAATACATACTTATATTTCTTCATTATCTTATTAATTTCTTTATTGTTCATCTTATTTGGTTTCATTTTTATCTTACTGGTTTTTATACACATAAATAATGGCAAGCAGTATTTATAGATTAATCTGATTATGATGTTACTTTAAAATAATAACAAATAGAAAGATTTAAATATGTATATTTTATACATTTTTTATGGTAATAGAAGCAGATGTTGAAGCAGAAATTTTAAGGAGAATGTACGAGAAAGCCCAGGATTTAGATGAGCTGATTCCCCTTACTTGGGAACAATTTCTTGGGAAGGCTCCGCCTTCTTTCAAACCAAGATTATCTGACAGAATGCTTTTTAGAAGGATGGTTGAAGCAAGAAGAGAAGAAATAAGTCAAGCAAGGCAAAATGGGATTGGACTAAATTATATTGCTATTAATTTCTTGATTGATTATCCTTACGAATTCGCTAAATGGAGAGATGAGTAAAATGACAGAAAATAAATCGCAGTTTGTAATCACAAAGAAAATAGCCAAGCACGGCAAGCAGGCTATAGTTGTAATCCCACGAGTTCTTGAGGAAAAGCTGAAGCCAGGAACAGTTGTCAAGATGACATTTGATGTTCTGAGTTCTGAATTAAATTTAGAGGAAGGGAAAGATGACTGAAAAAATAACCTGCCAAATTTGGGCGGAAGAAGATACCCATGGCTTTCGTCATAGATGCCATGCTGAATCCAGGGGTTTAGCAGGACATACTTATCCAAGAGGCGATATAGAACAAAAATTAAAATCAACCCCTATAGGCATTCCAGGAACAAATGGCGTTTGGGTATTGCTCGCTTGTGAACCTAATCATGATGGTGCTGCGTGCGAAAGTTGCCAATACAGACATTACAAAGGATTATCTCACTATTATGATTTGAAGAAACAGCGAAAGGCATTAATTGAAGCAAAAGCCAGAGGCGCAGATATAAGGAGGATAGACTAAGATAAATGATAAAGATTTAATTAGGATGATGTTCGAAGAAGATTTAATTAAAGCATTGCAAGAATGGCACTTAAAGCAAAAATTCTCAGAATGGGCGGGGAAGAATTAAGAGAATTTTTGAAGAGCAGGAGAATGTAGTTTAATCAGTAATCATAAATATGTTTTCTATGCCCAATTTTTAGAATCTGGATTACATTTTGCTCAATTGCAAAGACAACTCTATAATCTCCAATTCTTAATCTAAAATCATAACTTCCTTTTAATCTTTTGATATCCTTTGAGAAGGGATTTTCAGATAACTCATCGACTTTTTTAAGAATTCTTCTTGAGATGCTGGGTTCAAGTTTGTTTAAAGCATCCCAGGACTTTTCATCCCAAATTATTTTAAAGGGCATTATAATCTGAGCCTTTTTTTAGCTTCCTCTTGAGTTATAAAGTGTCCGGATTTTATTCTTTTTCTTGCCTCTTCTATTTCAATTTTAGTTTTCTTATTAAGTTCTAAGTCATCTTCTATCATTCTTTCAATTATCTCGTTGTATGTTTCTCTTTCCATCATTTTCATTCTATCCAGTGTCTGTTTAACACTATCTGATATCTGTATTGTTGTTGGCATTTTTATAATTCCTTATAGTTTGCTATAATAGGTTATAGTATTTAAACCTTTGCTTATGCTTTGCCTATTTGTATGTTACTTTTAAGTAGTTACAAATAGAAAGATTTAAATAGTTGTTTTTCTTGGGTTTTATGTGAGGTTTAAGATGGCAAAATCAATCATTGGTGGAGAAAAAGCTGTTGAAGCACTGGCATCTCTATGCAGAGATTATAGAAGTACTGCTTTAAGAGCAATAAGGCAGGGTGGAGAGGAAGTATTTATTCCAGCAGATCCTAGCAACCCGCAAGAAATGTTGGAAGCACTGGCAAATCCAGAAGGAATGATTCAATTTGAAAGCAGAAACAATGACGCACATAAA
Organism: Candidatus Pacearchaeota archaeon; assembly: GCA_016866995.1. Classification (GTDB taxonomy): domain Archaea; phylum Nanobdellota; class Nanobdellia; order Pacearchaeales; family GW2011-AR1; genus VGKQ01. The sequence continues at coordinate 183 of VGKQ01000008.1, read as the reverse complement.
GAACCGTGTTATGCATCTTTAACTGAATTTTTAGCTGGGAAAAATGCAGACGGAACAGAGCATAGAGGCTATCTTTTAGTTGATGTTGTTGCAAAACTTGTTACAGATTTGAGGGACAGAAGCGGCAGAAGCGTAGTTCCTCAAATAAGGCCTTTCAATCCACAAGCTGCAATTTTGGAATTA
>VGKQ01000007.1 GCA_016866995.1 Candidatus Pacearchaeota archaeon | reverse complement strand
AGTCAAGCTTGATTGAGTGAAGCAATAAAATCCAGTCAACAAATTTCTGAATTCCAATTGCAACAGCAATTGTCCATACAAGATGGCATATTGCAGCAAACAAACCTAAAGCCAAGCCAACCTGGTTCTTGTTTAATTCTGCCATTTTCCCTCCTTTTTATTTTTTATATATAATAAAAAGCAGTTTAAAAGCTTTCTTGCATGAACGCCTGCACCAGGAGTCGAACCTGGATACCCTTGCGGGTCAAGCTCTCAGGAATTTGTTCCAGGCTTGTGCGATACCGTTACGCGATGCAGGCCTGAAATTAGTTAGAAAAAGCAATTTATAAAACTAATCTATAATAACCTTCATTAAGTACTTTTCACAATCCTTCAATTAATGTAAAAAACTAATGATTAAATATCAAAAAATCGCTGAGTGTTCTGCGGACTAAAGTCCGCAGTTTGTGCGATTTTAGGATGCTCAGGAATGCTCATCCGCAGACTAAAGTCTGCGGTTTTCGCAATAGCATTCCTGACATAAATAATAATTAATTTTAAGCAGAGTTCAGTTTTGAACTATTTTAATTTATAATTATCAATTAAATTTGTAAATTCGCATAAAAAATTAATCTTTCATCTCAATCTTAATATTGACTGTTCTTGGAATAGAAACCCTCATTATACTATGTAAAACTTTATCATTTGAAGGCAAATCAATAACTCTCTTGTGAATTCTCATCTCAAACCTGTCAAATGTTGCTGTTCCGTTCCCGCACGGAGATTTTCTTGTAGTAACTTTTAATTTTCTTGTAGGAAGCGGAATAGGCCCAGCCACGACAACTCCTGACTTGCTCGCTATTTCTTTTATATTATTGCAGATATTATTAAGTGCATCTATATCCACGCTGCTTAGTTTTATTCTTACTCTTGCCATAATTTATGAATAAAGAATATACTTTTAAATCTTACTATTATTTTATAATCATGAAAACTCTTAACATCCTAGTTTTCCTGCTTATCTTTAACACCTTCATATTATTAGGTTTTCTTGTCTCAGAAGTCAAAATTACTGGGAAAGTTACATACGAGCGAATAACAATCAATGTAACAAGAGTAATAGATGGAGATACTATTGAAACAGAAATAGGAAAAGTGAGATTACTCGGGATAAACACGCCAGAAAAGAAAAATCCAGGATATCAGGAGGCAAAAGATTTTCTTGTGCAATTTGAAGGAAAGAAAATCGAACTTGAGGATAGAGGAAAAGATAAATATCAAAGAACACTTGGATATCTTTATTATCAAAACAAGTTAATTAATTCTGAAATTTTGAAATTTGGATTAGCAACACTTTATGTTTATAATAAAGATGAGAATTATCAAGAGCTAGAGAAAGCAGAAAAATATGCAAGAGAACAAGAAATTGGATTATGGAAAAAATCTGAAAATTATGGATGTATTAAGCTAACTGAGTTGAAATATCAAGAACAAGAAAGATGCAAAAATCAAGAACAGCTGATTCTGCAAAATAATTGTGAAAATTTACAAGTTATATTAAAGGATGATGCAAATCATATTGAAAAAATCCAGCTTGATAAAGGAATATTTACAAAAAACTTCTCATGTGTCTGGAATGATGAAGGTGATTCTCTTTATTTGAGAGATGAGCAAGGCCTGATTTTATTTTACAGATACTAAAAAATAAATTATTAGCGCATTAATTTTAGTTGTTATTGCAGTTTGTCATCACCTTTTTAAACTCAATAAATATTTAATTATCATGCTGCTTGAGTTAATATTATGGATAATAATTATTTCTTCAACAACTCTTTTGGGAGCATGGTATGCAGGGAAATATAAAAAAGCAGATTTGCTTATTGGCTTGTATGTTTCTTTTGTTATTCTCAGCAATATTGTAGCAGTAAAAATAGTAAATTTTGACATCGGGCTTGTGAAATTTTCAGCAACAGCAGCAACTCTGATTTTTTCTGTGACATTTCTTATGACAGATATTGTCAATGAAAAATTTGGAAAAAAAGAAACTTACAAAATGATAATAATAGCATTTATCGCCCAGATAGTTGCAATATTATTTATCTGGATTTCAATCTCTCTTCCTGCCGCTGATTTCTGGAAAGAGCAGGAAACATTCTCAAAAATTTTGGGATTGACACCAAGAATAGCTCTTGCAGGATGGATAGCATTTATTATAAGCGAAAATCTTGACGCCCTGATTTTCTCGTGATTCAAGAAAAAAACTAAAGGAAATCATTTATGGATGAGAAATGCTTTTTCGAGCATTCCTGCAATGGCGCTGGACACATTAGTATTTGTAACAATCGCTTTTTTTGGATTGCAGCCTCTGCTTCCTCTTATTATTGGAGTTCTGGCTGTAAAATGGATTGTTGGAATAATTGATATTCCGTTTATGTATTTAAGCAGGCTGATAATGTACAGATAATCTCATAGAATTCATCATTCTTCCAACATCATCTCTCAGTCGCCTATTTTCTTCCCCAGTTAAATTTCTGACTTGAAATATTTCAGGAACAGGCTCCTTTAACATTGCAGTGTCTAATGCAAGCGTATACCCCTCTCTAGTTTTTCTCCTTACATATAATTTTACAGGATTTTGATGTTCAAGTGCTTCTCTTAATTCTTGGTTATCAGGAAAAAACTCGTCTGCGCAAAGAAGCCTCTGAACAACCCCTATTATTCTCACATAATTTGTATTTCCAGTCAGCAACGCAGGAGAATGTGAAGAAAACATTGATAAATAATAAAGCGCAGCAACAACCCTCTCAGGAGCATCTGTCTGCTGGCTTCTATCCTCATTTCTCTGTCCATGCATAAATGCAGTATCTCTCTTCAGCCCAGCCACTATACTAATCATTGAAACCATTTGAGCCAGCCGCCCATACATTTCCCCGTCAACTTTCACATGCCTCTGAAATTCTTTGTCTCTGCACATTAATCTTGCTTGATAAACAATATTCTGAAGTCTCTTAACCAAATCTCTCTGCCTTGCTCCTTTTTCATTTTTTCTGATTCTCATATATTTATTTCTGGCTTCCTGCCTTTTAGAAGCAAAACTAATTTTAGCATCAAGGATTTCTTCAAATCTTCTTGTATGTTCTGTTATTCCAGGAGTTGTCATTATATTTGGATGCCCAAGAATTTGCATAAATTCTGCTATTTCATCTATTTCCTGCAATAATTCATCACAGCTCAAGTCACAGAAATCAACAGCATCATAAATCATCCATCCAAGATTTCTGGGATTTTCTCTTCTAAGCGCGCTTTTATCAGCAAAGACTACTCTGCCAGAATTCAAAATTTTAGACAGCCTGGCCATAATAACTCATTTTTTTCAATTTTAAAAATCTTTTTATACTATAATATACTCTTTTGATTATGCTAACAGAAATTTTGCTTGCAATAATACAGGCAGTCACAGAATTTTTTCCAATTTCTTCAAGCGGGCATCTTGCTCTAATCTCAAATTTAATTTCCAAGCCCGATTTGTTCTTTTTTACAGCTCTTCATCTCTCAAGCTTAATAGCAGTTTTAATTTTCACAAGAAAAGAAATCTCAAATTTATTAAGTTTCAAGAAAGAATACAGAAAAATCTGGTTATACTTAATTATAGCAACAATTCCTGCAGGAATTGTTGGATTTTTCCTAGAGAATATTGTAGAATCAAGCTTATCTTCATTCTTATTTCTTGGAATTGCTTTTATCTTTACAGGAGTTGTTCTTTTTTTAACAAAATTCACAAAAGTTTATTCAAAATTAAACTGGAAAAACTCCCTGTTTATCGGCTTGTTTCAAGCAGTTTCTGTATTTCCGGGAGTTTCAAGAAGCGGAATGACAATATCCTCAAGCATGTTTTCAGGGATAGAGAAGGAAAAAGCCGCAAAATTCTCCTTTCTTCTGTTTATTCCTCTTTCTCTTGGGGCTTTTATTCTCGAGCTGAAAAATTTTTATTTTTCTTTTTCTCTTCTTATCTCTTTTTTTGTATGCTTAATCCTCAGTTTAATATTTCTTAATCTTCTAGTTCTAATTATAAGAAAAAATTATTTTTGGCTTTTCTCGCTTTACTGTCTTATTCTTGGAATAATTTCATTAATTTTATATTTTAGATAAATTTTTATACACCAAAATATTAATAATAAAAAGGAGGTGAAAATATGACACCAATTGAAATAATAGCATTGATTGTTGTTTTATTAACAGCGATTAAAATTATTGTGGTTCTGATAAAGCCAAAAGTGTGGTGGATTAATATAGTAAAGCCAGTCTATAAAAACCATATATTAGCTAGCATTGTTTCACTAATTTTAGCAGGAATAGTTTTATATTATCTGCTAGAGGAAATCACTGTTATCCAGATTTTTGCAGTTATGGCTTTTATTGCTTTAGTAGCCTGCATGACAATATCCTCTTACTCAAAGGAAATGCTTGGTTTAGGTGAAAAACTTTTGAAAGACAAATCAATTCTAAAAAAGGCTTGGCTTCCTTTAGTTATTTGGATTTTGCTTGTATTGTGGGCTTTATATGAACTTTTAATTGCCTGATTCTTTTTCTTTTTTCTTTTTTAAAATATTGTATTTAACATCATTTTTATTAATCTCAAAAACATATTTTATTAAATCAGCTAACTTTAAATACTTGCAAAAATTTTTTTATTTATGATTGTATGGATTTACACATTATCAAGCATTTTAATTATAAGCTTAATTTCTCTTGTAGGCATCTTCACTCTTGGAATTAAAACAGAGAAACTGAAAAAAATTCTTATTTATTTTGTCAGCTTTTCAGCAGGCGCATTATTGGGAGACGCATTTATTCATCTCCTGCCAGAGACAATAAAAGCAGGATTTAGTTTAATTGCTTCACTTTCTGTAATTCTTGGAATTATTGTCTTTTTCATTCTCGAAAAAATAATTCACTGGCAGCACTGCCATATCCCAATCAGCAAGAATCATGTTCATACTTTTGCTTATATGAACATAGTTGGAGACAGTGTTCATAACTTTCTTGACGGCATAATTATAGCTGCATCTTACTTAATAAGCATTCCTGCTGGAATAGCAACAACAACAGCTGTAATTTTCCATGAGATTCCCCAGGAAATAGGGGAATTTGGCTTGCTTCTCTATGGCGGATTTTCAAAGAAAAAAGCTCTCCTTGTCAATTTTTTCTCATCTTTAACAGCTTTTTTAGGAGCAATTCTTACTCTTTGGCTCACTCAATTAGCTGACTTAAAATCTATCCTTGTTCCTGTTGCAATTGGCGGCTTTATTTATATTGCAGCAAGCGACTTGATTCCAGAAATGCACAAAGAAACAGAAATAAGCAAATCTGTAATTCAAATACTTGCATTTCTTCTCGGAATAATGATTATGCTTGTCTTATTGTTCTTAGGATAAATTTTTATATATAAAAATTTATCAAATAAGATTATAATCATCTCTCATGGCAGAGATGATGGCTGGGAGACACGCGGCGTTTCCCAGCCTCTTTTCTATTTATATTTTCAATAACACAAATGCTTAAATTCTCAAAAAATAAGGAAAAACATGCAAAAAGGAATTATAGCAGACGACAACAAAGGAATGAGAAAATTTCTTGAATATTATGTAAGAGAAAAAGGATTTGAAGCAGATGTTGTTGAAAATGCCGGCGATTTAATAAAAAGAGTTAGTCAAGGTAATTATGATTTTGCAATAACAGATTACAGAATGCCTCCTGGAATGGATGGATTGCAGGCAACTGCTGAAATTAAAAGATTAAAGCCCGGCTTGTTAGTGTGTCTTGCAACCATAGGAGACCCCGAAACCACCAAAATGCTGATTGCCCAGGCAGAAATGAAGCCGGATTTTTATTTTGACAAAGGAGGAGATATAAAAAATCTTGGCGCTTTTCTTGATTTAGTAAGAAAATCTAGTCAACAATAATATCAAGGACAGCTTCAGAATTTTTTATTATTTCTTGATTAATCTGCTTTTTCTTAGTTCCAAGCTTTTCTTTCTTGTTTTCTTCATCAATAATTTCTCTCTGAATTCCTGAAAATTCTGATGCAAGCTTTCTTATTTCTTCTTCAATAATTCCAATTTTTCTATCAATTTCTGATTCTATAATTAATATCTTCTGAATTCTATCTTTTAAACTTTTAATATAAGCTTCATCAAATTGAGCAATATTCAAAATCTCAAGTTTCTCATCTTTTTCCAGAGCCTGTTTGAAATTCTCAGAATATATTTTTATTATTTCTGATTTTTTTAAGTCATTGTGAAATAATTTTCCAAGCTTTCTCAAGTCAATTTTCTGCTTCAGTTCAAAAATATCTTTATTTATTTTTTCCTGCTCTTGTTTTTTCTTCTCTTTTTCTCCTGCGTCTTTTTTGTATTCTTCTGTATTCTTGAATTCCCCAAGCTCTTTTTCTTTTTTTATTTTTTCCTGGCTTATTTTTTCTTTTTTTTCTTCTAAGTGTTCAAAGCGCATGTTAATTTCTCCAAGGTTTCTCTCGCTCTCATCAATTTTATCAAACAAGCCTATAATTTTCCTCAATTCTTTTTCTTTCTCAGAAAAATTATTTTTTAATATATCATTTATTTCTGAAAAAAGATTTTTTGTCATATATCTTGCTTCCCCAAGCTCTTTTCCTATTAAAATTGTGGCTTTTTCAAACGCATTTCTGGAATTTTTTTCAAAATTATATGTAATCTGGTTTATTCTCCTGATATATTCCTCATTTTCAAGATTTTCAGAAGAATTCAAGTCAGAAACAAGTTTTTTCAAGTAATTAATGTATAAAACAAGATTTTCTTTGACAACAAGCTTGATTTTTTCCTGCTCTTTTCTTGAGTTTATGTTAATTTTTTCCAGGTTACTGATTTTTTCTTCTATTTGTGAGTTAAAATCAGAAATTTCTGTAATTATTTTTTTTCTTGCTTCTTTCTTGTTTTCTTCAATCTTCGAAATTTCTTGTTCAAGCTTCTTCTTCAATTGTTCAAATTTAATAGTTTCTTTTTCTTCTTTCTCTTTCTTTTTGAAAATATCAAACCATCCCATCCTCCTATTAGCAACAAGAGGATAATAAACTTTATGCAATTTGAATATATATTTAATTAGAAATAATTCCTTTTAGTAATACATAGTTAATCAGTTTCTTCGTTTTTAATTTTTAAATGAGGAAATAATCAAAACAATAAAATAATTTTAACAATTAACATTACTCAGGCAGCTAATTTATTGGTATTATTAATTAAAATATAGTTAATTTATAGATATATACTCAAAACAACTATATTTTCCAGTATGTAAATACTTTTAAATTAAATTTCTTATTCTCTCTCATGACAAGAATAGAGGTAATGGCTTATGACAGCATTGATTTTTCTAAAAAAGGACCGGCATCCAAGCGCCCTATAAAAGTTTTTAATATTAAAGACACTCTTTCCCGTGAAGAGGCAGAAAGAGCTAAGGCAATCCTAGCAGACCCAATAGTAGATGTTGCTTCTGTTGACTTACCTATTCTTTCAAGTTTACCAGAAGAAAGTTCTGTTATTGAACAGTCTCCAAAACCAGGAGTTACAGACCCAGAAGGAGTGGAGGCAAGAAAAATTCTTTCAAGAGCTCTGGGAAGAGAAATTGGACCAGTGCAATCATCAAGCCAGTATCTTTGGATTGGAGAATTAGAAGGAGATGATTATGTAAGAGCAACAAAACAGCTTGGAAATCCTTTAATAAATGAATTTAGAAGAGTTAAATCAAGTGAGTGGGATGCAACAAGAGGAGTAGGATTTCATTTTCCAGATGTTAATCTTCCAAAACCCGAGCCATTTACATATATTCTGACTGATGATGGAGTTTCTTTGCATCAGAGAGCAACTGATGACGAGCTTTTAAAAATAAGTGATGATAGGCTTCTTGCTCTTAATCTTGAGGAAATGCTCACAATAAAACACTTATTTGAAAACCCTGATTTTATAGAAAAAAGAAAAGAAAAAGGGCTTGAAGCAACGCCAACAGATGCAGAAGTTGAAGCTCTTGGGCAGACATGGAGCGAACACTGCATTCATAAAAAGCTGACTGGAAAATGGGTTTACACTTCAGATGATAAAGATGATAAATCTGGGCTGCCAGAAATAACAAACAATGTTCTAAAATCAGTAATACAGGTTCCTGCGCGAGTTCTTGCTGGAAAAGTTGACTGGCTTGTTTCTATCTTTGAGGATAATTCAGGAGTTATAAAACTCAATGATAATTGGAATATTGCGCATAAAGTTGAAACTCACAATCACCCTTCTGCACTTGATGGTTTTGGAGGAGCAGATACAGGAACAGGCGGAGTAATACGAGACCCCGGAAGCACTGGAAAAGGAATGACTCCTGTTTCAAGCCAGTTTTCCTTTAGAAAGCCTCATCCTTGCTCTTATCCTTATCTTCCTCTTGATATACAATCAGCAGCACGAATGTTTCAGACAGTAACTGAAGGTGTTGAAGATTACGGAAACAAGTTTGGAATTCCAACAATGTGCGGAAGTGTTCTTATAGACCCTGTTCCAGGAAGAGAAAAAGAAGGAAGTGGCTGGCTCAAACCAGGGGTTGTAGTTGGATGTGTTGCAGTTGCTCCTGCTCAGGTTAATGAAGAATTAACTCACACTAAAGATATCCGTCCAGGATATATTGCTATCTCTTTAGGAGGGAGAGTTGGCAAGGATGGAATTCATGGTGCAACAGGCTCATCAGGCAGCTTGTCAGCAGAGGCAGAAAAAAGCCAATTAATGAATCAAAGTGTTCAGATAGGAAATCCAATTACAGAAAAAAATGTTTTTGAGGCAATGTATGCTCTGTTGCAGAAAGGATATATCAGGGCTACTCAAGACTGCGGGGCAGGCGGCTGGAATTCTGCAATAAGCGAGCTTGGAGCACTTCTTAATGAGCTTGAAGAAGCGAGATATCAGATTAAAACAGAATTTGCAAGAAGAGGAATAACTAAAAATAATAATCTTGAAGAAAAATTAGCTGCAGCAACTCAAATTTCTGGATTAGAACAATTAAACATGCCAGTAGCCTCTCCATTTTATGATACATTAAAATGTGAAATAGATTCAGGAGAAATTTTTGATTACGAATCAACAGGCAAGGGCGGAGTTGATATGGATTTGACTCATGCTCCTGAAAAATATCCTGGGCTGGCTGGCTGGGAAAAACTTGTATCAGAAGCGCAGGAAAGAGAAATAATTGTTATAAAACCAGAACATCTTCCTCAAGTTCTAGAAATCTGCGAGCATCTTAATGTTGAAGCAACTCCAATAGCAGTATTCAATGATACAGGATATTATGAAGTAAAAGATCAAGACAGAACAATAACATTTCTTCCAATGACTTTTCTTCATAGAGGGCTTCCGCAAATGACCATACAAGCCCGCTATACTCCTTGCCAGAATAAAGAGCCAGAACTTCCAGAACAAGATGATTTGACAGGCACTCTTCTTGAACTTCTTGGAGCTCCGAATATGCAGAGTTACGAGTGGATTTTCACAAAATATGACCATGAAGTCCGAGGAGGAAGCTTAATTAAGCCAATTGTCGGAAAAGGAAGAGGAAAAAGTGATGCAATTGCTTACCGCCCTGTTCTAGGAGAAAAAGAAGTTGTAATTGAAACACAGGGAAGCAACCCGTGGCAGGGTGATATTGATGCATATGAGATGGGCAAGAACTCTGTTATTGATGCTGTTGGAAGAGTGATTGCAGCAGGCGGAAATCTTGAAAAAATAGTATTTAATGGAAACACTCTTTGCCCTCCTCCTGAAAAAAATCCAGAAATTGCTGCAAAAGTAATTCGAATGCTGAAAGGCGGGGCAGATGCGCAGCTTGCTCTTGAAAATGCAACAATCTCAGGAAAAGACAGCACATCAATGAAGAGGCAGTATAAGAGCACACTGACTTCAGAAATTGTCAGTGTTCAGGGAAAAACCGAATTAGTTATGAGCGCCCTTGCAGTTGCTGAAGATGATTCAACGCTTGTAACGCCTGACTTTAAACTGCCAGGAGACTTAGTTTACATTGTAGGAGAAACCCGGGATGAATTAGGAGCAAGTGAATATTACTTGTTGCATAATCAGACAGGAAGAAATGTTCCGACTGCAAATCTTCCCGAGATAAAGAAAAGATATCAGACATTAAGTTCTGCAATAAAAGCAGGATTTGTTCACTCGTGCCAGTATTTGGGAAAAGGAGGATTGGCAGCAGCAATTTCAAACTGCGCGATTGCAGGAGATTTGGGCGCAGTAATAAATATAAATTCTATTGACAATAATCTTGGAAGAGCAGATAAAATACTATTTTCAGAAACAACAGGAAGATTTGTTGTCTCTGTTTCTAGGGATAAACAAGCAGAGTTTGAAGAATATATGAAAGGATATGCCACAAAAATCGGAGAAGTAGGAGAGAGTAAAGTTTGTGTCAGATACAAGGGAAAAAATGTTGTATTAACTCAAGTTAATGATTTAAGAGAAAGTAATAAAGGAGAAATTAAACTATGAAATTATATTTCGCAAGGACATTAAGAATGAAAAATATTATATTAAAACAAAATGAATTAAATTTGGAGAAAGGTAATTTACTTGATAAAAATATCTTGCCTAATTTATTATGAAACATAAAGTTAAAGTTTGTGTCTCGCGTACAGACGGAACAAATTGTGACAATGAAACAAAGCATGCATTTCAGCTAGTTGGAGCAGATGCAGAAATTGTTCATATTAAAAGCCTGATTAAAGGATATGACCCTGTTTTAGCAAAAAAAGTAAGCCTTCTTGATTATGATATCTGGGCAATACCAGGGGGATTTTCTCACGGAGATTATATTGCCTCAGGAAGAGTTCATGCAGAAGACTTAAAACATTTTCTTGGCGAGCAAGTTAATAAATTTGTAGCCAGCGGAAAGCCAATTATAGGAATATGCAATGGCTTTCAGGTTCTTGTAAAATATGGATTGCTCCCAAGATTTGACACAATCGAGCCTCCTAAACAAACCACAACCCTCACATATAACGACAGCGGAAAATTTGAGTGCAGATGGGTTCATCTTGCAAAGCCAAAGCAGGATGGAGAAAAATGCATCTGGACAAAAGGAATAGAAAGAATTGATTTGCCAGTTGCGCATGGGGAGGGGAAATTTGTTGCTCCTGATGATTTATGCAAAAAATTATTTTTAGAATCTCAAGTTGTATTCCAGTATGTTGATAATGATGGAAATCCTACTCAAAATCATCCAGAAAATCCTAATGGTTCTATGTATGCCATTGCAGGGATTTGCGACTCGAGTGGCTTGATTTTTGGATTAATGCCTCATCCTGAAAGATACAATCATCCTTTAAATCACCCTCTTGCTCAGTTGCAGAAAGCTCGGGGAGAATTGCCAGAAAGAGGGCTCGGATTAAAAATATTTGAAAATGGAGTTAAATATTTTGGGTAATTAAATAAGATATTCAAGAACATAAATGCTTAAAAAGTAAACAGGCTAGAAATAAACAATAACAGATAATAATAGTTAAATCACACCGCAAATCTGATGATTTGCGCCTCAACATCAGTTGAGGTTCGCGTGATTTAAGAATATATAAGTAAAACAAATAAAAGTTAAAATAATAAGAAAATGATTGTATTTTATAGATATAAAATAACTTCAACAAGAGAAGGTGATGAAGTAAAAACAGAATATGAATATGAATTAGTAAGGCAAAAAGTAAAATATAATGCACCTACAAGTGAAAAAGAAAGACAGCTTGTAAGAAGCATTGAAGAATTGCTTAAAAGCCACGGATTAAAAAAAGCAAAAACAATTGTTGAAATTAGCAGTTAATATTTAAATAATAAAAATAAAAGTTAAAATGGCACAAGAAGTTACTGATGCTTATATCCAAACTCGTATAAAAAAAGGAGATGAAGGTTCTGACCTCCTGGGAGCAATTTTCGTCCCAACTCTGAGAAATAATAATCAAGTTAAGCTAATAGGAGAAGAAAGAAGAGTTGCACTCGAAATTCCTCAAAGTTGTCAAGTAACAGCTCATTCTGCAGCAGGAAAAGGAAATCCAGAAGAAGCAGCCAAAGATTTAGTAGCTAATTTAATGATGCAGGCAGCAGAAATTAAAGCAAAGCCAGTTGCAATGACAGATATTATTGACTCGAGAACAGGGGACTTGGCAATGCTGAGAAAAATAGCAGAAGCAATGAAATCAGTTGCAGACAAGTATCATATTGCAATAATCAATGGAGAGAATGCAATTTTAGGAGATGTTATAAGAGGAGATGCAAATGTTTCAGGAACAATGATAAGCCTTCTTGAAAGAGGTGCAAGAGTTTATACAGGAAATCTTCCTGCAGCCGGAACATTTAGAAGATACGAGTCCGGAGCTCCTGTATTTGCAACATTTAATCCAGAAGGAAAATTTGTTGTTGCAAATTCAGATGGAATAGGAACTAAGACAAGATTTTATCAAAGAGCAGGAGTATGGGCTCCTTCAATAAATGATTTTCTTGCAATGATTTTAGATGATGGAGCAAAAATAAGAGGCGCAAGAGTAAGAGCAGCATCAGGAGTTTTTGAAGTTTCAGGAAAAAGCGAGCAAATCAAGCCAACTGAAAAATACATGAGAGAAAGATGCACTGAAATGGGAATTCACGGAACATTACAGATTGAAAGAGGAAATTTAAATGCATATAGAGAGGGGGTTGTTGCTTATAATATTGGAGGAACAGCAGTAAGTGTAGTTTCAGAAGAAGATTTGAATAATCCGTTAAAGCCAGCAGCAGGAGAATTTGTAATTGCAATCAGAGGAAAGCCAAATCCAAGAAGCAATGGAATTACAAGCAAGAGAGAGGTAATGATAAGAATGTTCGGAGAAAACTGGCACGAGACAGAAGTAGGAAAAATGTTTCTCGAGTTTCTTGCATCTCCTTCAACTGTTCTTTATCCTGTTTTTAGCGAGCTTGTCAATGCTGGCTTGGCAACATCAGTTTATCATATGAGCGGGGGAGCTTATGACGGGAAATTTGCCAAACCTCTTGCAAAACACAATCTAAAAGCAGAATTGACAGATTTGTTTGCTCCTGACTGGAGAGAAGTTGCTCTTTGCGGAATTGATAAAACATCAGCAGGAGCAGCATATGGAAAATACCCTATGGGAAATGAGGGCTTTGTCACAACACCAAAGCCAGATGAAACAATTGCTTTAATAAAAGAAAAAGGATTAGAAGCACAAATTGCAGGAAAAATAGTTGAAGGAACAGGTGTCGAGCTTGTTGCCTGGAATGAAGAGAGAATTTATTTCTCAGGAGTAAAAACTGCTTGATTGAAAATGATACACCAGCCACAAATAAGAATAACCCGCCCGCTATACTTGTTCTCTCGCCTTAGTGAAAGATGCCTGGGAGAGATGGAAGATGCTAGAGATATTACTGGATTTGAAGCTTCTGACAGGTTTACTATTGAAGGAGTGCCTGTAACTCTTCTTCCCCCGTTAAAATTTGCTTTACTTGGAATGGAAAGAAAAGGGGATAATTATTCAGCTTGTGCTGTTGTTGTTCCTTCATCAAGGAGAACAAGTTTTAAGGGACTGTCAAAAAAAATAGGAGAGAGAATTGGAACTCACTGGACTCAGACATCTGAACACGGAACAGGTTATATACGCTTTTTTGCAAATAATGCAACTCCAGATATTGCAATTTTAAGAGTTGATGAAGACAAAAGATATGAAATATGGATAGGAGATGGAGGCACGCTTCCAAAGCCATACGGCCCAGTAGAAAGTTTTAGAAGAGATTTGGCTAATCTTGAGACAGCACTAAATTGTTTTGTGAATTCAGTCTATGCTCTTCGCAGAATAAATCCAAAGAAACTTCCCCTAACCTTATGCCTTACTTGTTAACAATTTTTTCATCAATCAAAAATATTGTTTTTCCAGTTTTATTGTTTTGATTTTTATTGTTCTCAGGTTTGCTTTTTTCTCCCTCATACTTAATCTCAAGATTTTTCATTTTTGCTTCCATCTTCAAGCTCTGAGAGCATTTTTTATTTGAAAAAGCGCAGATTACACAACAGTCTGCAATAGGGGTTGAAATTTTCTCCCTGCATTTCTTACACTCAAAAAAATTTAACAAGTCATGTTCAGGCACAGGAACTCTCTGATTTTTCTTGCATGAAGGGCATTTTAAAGTTGCAATTTTCGGAATTCTCACTACTTTTTTTCTCATAATTCATGAAGAAAAATTAAGTTTAAAAATCTACTTATTCAGATTTTTAAACTTTATAAATAAATAATCAAATTCGCCACAATAAACTCTTATTAATAAACAAAATTATCTTACCAATTAACAATAAGGTAAAAGGTTAATTAAGGATTTTCATTAATAAAACTAAACAATTAATTAAGGTTCTATTAAAATTAAGTTCAGTAATTAAATAAATTAAACAAGCAATTAATTTAACAATAAAAGTTAGAGATGAGCTAATTAAGGATAAATTGATACAATTAATTAGTTATAAATAAACTATAAATTTACCACCAACCAAGGGGATTATGTTTCTCCCAAAAGGTTTTTCTTGGTTTCATTGCAGATATTGCAACAGCTATTCCTGCTCCTATTACAGCCCCAATTCCTGCTGCTATTAACACAGATTTCACAGGATTTTTCTTAATATATCTAACAGAAGAGTCCTCTATCTCGCCAAGTTTTTCTCTTGCATCTTCATATCCCTCTCTTAATCTTTCTCTCGCATTTGAAATAGTTTTTCTGACTGGCATTTTCCCTCCTTTATATTTTTAGCAGTATTCCCACAACAAGCAGGATTATTCCTAAAATAAGAAATGAAATAGTCTTGCTTAAATGAGCATATTCAATCAAGTAAAAAATTGCAGCAAGAGCAAGCATTGCAACAGAAAGCAGAAGTATGCAGGCAGAAATAATAGTTTTCATAACTTTTCTCTGAAATTTCCACATCTCAAGCTTCATCCTGTAAATCATCTCCTCTTTTCCTCTGCTTAATATCTTGCCGAAAAAACTGCCAAAACTCTCTTTTAAAAAATCCATTATCATATTTTTTCAAGTCAAAATAAATATATAAAGATTATTGAGATTTAATCTATATATTCCCAGATACTTAACAAGATTTATATATACTCTGAAATCTAATAAATTAAAGCCCACATAGTATAGCGGCTAGTACATATCCCTGTCACGGATAAGATCCGGGTTCGATTCCCGGTGTGGGCGTGTATCAGAATTGCTACAATCAGCAAAAGTAAAAAAACAAGAAGTGTATACCCTAGAGACATATGTCACTAGGGAACCGAAAATTAGTTCTGTTATGAAATTCTAATTTTCTTATGAAAAAAGAAGAGATACGAAAAGAATTTTTTAAGTTAAGAATGAAGGGACATTCTTATAAACAATGCATAAAAATCCTTAAAGCAATGTTTGAGTTTAACACAACTAAAAGAACTCTTCAAAGATGGAATAAAAAATTAAACTTTGAAGAATGGGACTTAAGAGATAAATCTACAAAGCCAAAAACAATTCACTACAAATTAACTCCGGAATTAGAAAATAAAATCATAAATCTCAGAAACAAAACAGGATTTGGAGAAGACAAACTAATAAATTATTTTGATGTAGGACATACAACAATCAATAAGATTCTTAACAAAAATAATCTTATTGAGCCCAATCCAAATAGAAAAAAGAGATTAAAATATATTCGCTGGCAAAGGCAACACCCCAATTCATTGTGGCAAATGGATATTTCTGATCAGAAAATTGATGATAACTATTTGTTTGCTGTTATTGATGATTGTTCAAGATACTGTTTAGGATTATTTTCCTTGAACAATAGCTCAACTGCAATTATAACAAATATTCTAGATAAATTAATTGCAGTTAATGGAAAGCCGAGAGAAATATTAACTGATAATGGAAATGTTTTTGGGTTGAGAAGCAAGCATTCAAGGTTTGATAGGTGGTGCAGAAGAAGAGAGATTAAGCATATCAGAACAGCAATTCATTCTCCAACTACAACTGGGAAGATTGAAAGGTTATTTCAAACATTAGGCAAGGAATTAGTATTTTGTGATAAAGATTTAGAGCTTTTTAGAATGAGATATAATCATTTTAGACATCATATTAGTTTAGAAAATAAACCCCCAGCAGAGGTTTATTATGCGTTCCATAAGCTATTTTAGGGGGTGACAAATGTCAGTGGGGAACGCATTGCTATGGAGTGTAATTAAATTTATAAAGTAAAAGCTATTGCCTCATTTTGATATGAGACTTCTTAATATTGGAGGGAGAAAGGAATTAGATTTGAAGGGAATTGTAGATGGTATTGTAGGTCGTTGCAAGCAGCATGTAGCTGATTTAGAGGCAAAGAAAAATAGTTTGGGGGAAGGAAGAAAGGAAGCAAAGGAAAGAGCTGAGTATGATACAGCATTGAGATTATTTTTAGAATGGAATCCAAGTTTGCATAAGCCAATCAAAAGGATTGTACGGAATCTTTTTAATGGTTGGGGGGATGTCGGTTCACCTGTCCAGTTTTCTATATGGGGAGATACTTTTTCCCCTCCTCCTGGATACGACTCCGATTATGGGACTTCCCTCACTATAAATTGGCATTATGTGCTTAATAATTTTATTGTAATGGCACATAAGATTAGTTACGGACAGTGGACACAAGAGATGGCAATGTCCGTACACAGGTATGGGGGGCAGCTTAAAGCAATGATTGTACATGTTCAAGACCCAAATGGCGAATATTCTAATTCTGGTTGCCTTCAAGGATTAGAATGGGAATTAAAAAAGTATGCCAAAATTGCTGGAGTTCGTGAAGCAACTGTTATGTCCCACGAAGAACATCTTCAGCAAGGACAAGATTCTCTATACCATTCCTCAAAATTATGGCCTGTTATTGTTACAACATTGTCAGAGTGCTGTGGGCAGGCTGAGCGAAAAACAGCCTAAATATATTCTGCAAGATATAAATAATTTTTGATGCTAAAATGTATCAATCACCTTTAAGTTTATCTTTTATTAGCCCATAATTTAACCTGCTTCATTATGATTAAATTTGATGAATTAATTTAATATTCTTGTTTTGATAGAATCAAAAAAATTCTCAGAAAGAATTTTTAGGATGCTCAGAAAAGGACAGTTTCAAAGAAACTGTCTGCACCCTAAAGGGTGCAGTTTACTTTTCTGACATAAGCATTAATAGCAGAAACAAATCAGAAAGCTTTTGTAAGCTCTTCGCCTATTTTTCCCACATTTGTCAAAATGTAAGAATGCATCTTTTTTATCACAATATCCTGAATTCCCTCTTTCAAATCTCCATGGCATAATGACAAGTCAGCCTGAGGCAGCCCAACATATGACATTGGCAATTCACAGTTCATATCCATTCCCTCAATAGCACTCAAATCAGTCGGCCCTTTCTTAGCTTGAAGCAATTTTACATTTACAATGCATTTTTCACAATACTTGCTGGAAAATTTGCACCAAAAGCTCCCCTCAGCTTTTTTCACAGAAAAAAGCCAGCTCCCATCATTTGCTTCATTCAAGTAGCTTGCCTTCACGCAATTTGACATTGCAGAATTAAAGCACTCAATATTGCCGCATTTTTTCACATAAAAAAAATAGATGTAAAAAGCTATAATAAGAATTAATATCAAAACTACCGCAATTATCACTCTTTTTTTCCTCATATTCATATAAGAAAAATATTATATTTAAATCTTGTCAATTTTAAATCAATTAAAATATAATTAAATATTTCATATTTTAACTTTCAATTAGTAGTCAGAATATATTGAGGTTAATTCTAATCGTAAATAGTTTTGGAGTTTTCTTTAACTTTCTCTACATCAATCTTAGAGTTAATTAAAATTTATCTGGTTTTAATTCAGCATAATTTTTTCTTTTTTAATTAAAAAAAGAAAAAAAAGAAAAAGTTATTATTCCTCCTCAAATTCCTCCTCTTCAAAATCAGAGTCAGGATCGAATTCTTCTTCAACACTTTCTTCATCAAATGCTGACATTTTTGTTCCTCTTTTTCTGCTTTTTTATCTTTTCAGGCTTTATAAATATTTTGCTTAATCATAAAAAATAATTTTTTGTCAGCATAAGGTTTAAAAACCCAAAAATCCGCTGATTATAAGAATAAGAAAATTAGTAATAAGATTATTCACTATCACATTATATATCACAAATCACGCTCAATTTGGGCTAATTTGTAAAAGCAATAGAAGTATGTTACTTTTTCTTATTAAATAAATACAAGGAGGAAAAATGGGAAAAATAAGCCCAGTATCAATAAAATATACAGTGTATGCTAATTTTATAGCGCAGGGCTCTGTTGAAAAGCCCGACGTAATCGGAGCCTTATTTGGGCAGACAGAAGGCTTGCTCGGCTCTGAGCTTGAGATGAGAGAATTGCAGAAAGAAGGCAAAATTGGAAGAATAGAAGTTGACTTGAAAAGCGAGGACGGAAAGACAATCGGAAAAATTCAAATTCCTTCTGCTCTTGACAAGGCAGAGACAGCATTAATAGGAGCAGCTATAGAAACAATAGACAAGATAGGCCCGACTGACGCGAAAATAGAAATTGAAAGAATAGAAGATGTCAGGGGAGGCAAAAGAGAGTATATTGTTGACAGAGCCAAGAAACTTCTTGAGCAGATACAAGGAACAAGCGAAACAAGAGAGATTACAAATGACTTGAGAGTTCAGTCAAGAATAAGCAAGATACAGGAATACGGCGAAGAAAAACTTCCTGCAGGAGATATCTCTGGAAATGAAATTATTGTTGTTGAAGGAAGGGCAGATGTTGTTAATCTGTTAAAAAATGGAATTAATAATGTCATAGGCATGAATGGAACAAATCTTCCAGAAGCAATAAAAAAATTAAGCCAGGAGAAACAGGTTACATTATTTGTTGATGGAGACAGGGGGGGAAGATTAATCGCCAAGAATGTCTGCGACAATGCAAAAATTGACTATATTGCTTCTGCTCCTGACGGAAAGGAAGTTGAGGAGCTTGTTGACAAGGAAGTTTTCCAGGCATTAAGAAAAAAATTTTCTGCCAAGGAATTTTTTTCAAGAAACAGGTACAGAAGCCATGAAGAAAACCAGGAAAGAGCTGAAGAAAAGGAAATTGACAAGGAAAAACTGAAAGAAATGATGTCTAAGATTGAAGGAAGCAAGTCTGCTTATCTTCTTAATTCAGGTATGGAAATAATAAAAGAAGTTTCTTCAAAAAATCTTCCTATTGTCTTGGAAAGAATTCGCGGTGTTTCTGCAATTGTCATGGATGGACTTGTGACTGCAAACATAGTCAAGTCTGCCGAAGATGCAGGGATACGCACAATTGCTGCGAGAAATTTCGCATATACTGACACGAAAATCCGGCTGATAAGTTTATAATTTTTTTATTTTAGTTTATTTAATTAATTGTTATACTCTGCGTCTTGCTGTAAAAGAAACTAAAGAAAAATAAATTCTTTATTATCTGTTCATACATCATAGGCTGTTGTAATTCAGTTAAATTAAAAATAAATACAATACAAACCTTCTTGCAACACTAACAACAGAATTTTTTAGTTTTATGCTTTAGCTGTAAGATTTTATTTTTTGATATTATTTCACATTTATTTTTCATTATAATAATATTTAAAAACTACAGATATATGCTAATTTTATGAAAGTTTTTGAAAAAACGAGGGCAGAAGTTGAAGCCAAGCTTAAGATGATGTCAGATTTTCTGAAAATGGAGTATCTTGAGTCATGCATAAAGCAGAATACTGGCTTGGATGTGAGAAAATACTGCAACCAGCAGCTCGCAGTGTTGTATGAAAGAAGAAGCATGTTCTCAGAAGCAGCGAGAAATATGTCTTCTGTTGCAGAAATGGCAGCCACATTCTCTGAAAAAATTCAGGCATATATGAAAGAAACAGAGCTTTGGGTTAAAGCAGCACAGTATGACAGGGCAGATGAGGCATTCAGAAAAGCAATGGCTTCTGGAAATGCACGAGACAAGGAAGAGATGAAAAAAGCAATTCTGGGCTTGTATAAAAAGCAGGCAGAAGAGTATGAAAAAGCAAAAAGAAACTCAAACGCCCTGAAAATTTACGAGAAGCTTGTGGAAATAGTTCCAGAGCCAGAGAAAATGGCAATACGCCAGAAGCTTCTTGGCTTGTACAAAAGTCTTGGAAAAATCCGCGAGTTTACAGTTCTTCAAGGACAGCTTAATAGATAAATTAGTTGTTCTGGCACAAATTGACAATATAAATAAAATTAATAATAAAATAACTTCGGAGAATTAATAACAAGTTAGAATAATTAATTATTGTATGCTAATTACATTATTGATAATAATATTTAATTTTCCCTCGATAAACTAAAAAAACCAAAAGGTTTTTAAACCCAGAAAATTAACACTAAACATATAAAAATAAAATGGCACAAGCAAAACCAAACTTTAATGTTGTTTTTGTCGGGCATGTAGACCACGGAAAATCTACAACAATAGGCAGGCTTGTCTATGATTCTGGGTTATTGCCTGAACAGGAACTGACAAAATTAAAAGAAGAAGCACAGAAGCACGGGAAAGCAGGATTTGAATTTGCTTTTGTTATGGACAGGTTTAAGGAAGAAAGAGAAAGGGGAGTTACAATCGATCTCGCGTATAAGAAACTTGTAACACAAAAATATTCTGTTACAATTATTGATGCACCAGGACACAAGGATTTTGTCAAGAATATGATTACAGGCGCCTCTCAGGCAGATGCGGCTTTTTTGACAGTTGCATGCCAGCACGGAGTTATGCCCCAGACAAAAGAACACTTATGGCTTTTAAGAACAATGGGTGTCGAACAAGTTGCAGTTGTAATAAACCAAATGGATACTGTAGATTATTCTGAAGATAAATTCAATAAAGTCAAGGCAGATGTCACTGCTCTGTTAAAAGCAGTTGGTTACAAGCCTGAAAAAGTAACTTTCCTTGCAATCTCAGCGCAATTTGGAGAAAATGTTGTCAAGAAATCAAGCAAGATGCCTTGGTATAAGGGGCCTACAATCCTCGAGCAGCTTGACTTATTTGAGCCTCCTAAAAAACCTGTTGAATTGCCATTAAGAATGCCTATTCAGGATGTTTACGAGATTACAGGAATAGGAACAGTTCCAGTAGGAAAAATTGAGACAGGAGTTATGAAAGTCGGGCAGAAAATAATTATTTTGCCTGGAAGAAGCGGAAAAGGCGTTCCTGGAGAAGTAAGAAGCATTGAAATGCATCACGAACAGATGCAGGAAGCACTCGCAGGAGATAATGTTGGAATTAATATTCGAGGAGTAGGAAAAAAAGATATTGCAAGAGGAGATGTAATCTGCGATGCAGCAAAGCCTGCTACAATGGTTTCAGAATTTGTCGGGCAGATAGCAGTAATTAATCATCCTACTGTTATTGCAAAAGGCTACACTCCGGTATTTCATATTCATACAGCACAAGTTCCGTGCCAGTTTATCGAATTAATAAGCAAGATAGACCCTAAAACAGGACAGCCAATGCCAGGCACTCCGGATTTTTTAAAGAACGGAGATGTTGCAAAAGTTAAGATAAAGCCGATTGGAAATCTTGTTCTCGAGAAACAGAGTGTAAATCCGCACATGGCAAGATTTGCAATCAGAGATGCAGGGGCAACAGTTGCTGCTGGAATTTGTGTTGAGCTGACTGAGAAGAAATAAATTTCTTCTTAAGTTTTATATGGTGGGCAGGAAGAGTTCTGATGGAGAAAAATGACAAGAAAAAATTTAATTCAAAGATTAAAAAATACTGGAAGGATAGCAGCATGTTTTGCAGGTTTGGGGGTTTTTGTTGCATATGACTTTGTATTGCATATGTTTTATCATATTAGCGGAATAGATCATTATTATGATGGAGACCATGATCTTGTGCAAAATTCATTTAGTCCAGGAGCAATGCCTCATGATGCTTCTTATTGATAAACCCTCATCGAAAGATATATAAATAAGACAAAATAGTAAAATTATGGGTGATGGCAAAGAATCGCCTTAGAATTCTAAGTTAAGATGCACACAAAATATAAAATTCACAAATTAAGATTTGGCAATCATGGCCAGTGGCGCTCATGGGAATATGAAGCGGTTTCTGTAAATGCAGACTATACTCAAATAAAAAATTCAGATAGAGGAGTAACAAAACCACATACCAGTATTGATGAACTTGCCAGAGAGATGACTACTTTTCCAGGAATAGATGATGCTGAATTTATTCCAGGATTCAGAGCAGCAGGACCAAGAGTTTCTCTTGGCAAAGGGGGTAGTAAGCCCATGACTCAGGAAGCAGTTATTAGTGATGAGGAATTAGGAGAATTAGGGAGATTAGTTCAGCATTATTTGAGAGATGAGGAAATAAAAAGTGAGAAGAAATAATAAAACCTTAAATTCTAGGCAAGTTAAGAGATGATGAGATAAAGATGAAAAAAGTACTTTATGTTGAAAGTTTTCCTTGTGTGAGAATCCCAGTAACTGATGGGCTAAGGTCCAGAGGCTATGAAGTCACTGCTGTTGATTTTTGTGAAGCCAAGAGGTTGCAAAGAGAATCAGGATTAGCAAGATTGGGGCTTGATGTTATTGTTGCAGCTCTTCCTGGAAGAGAAGGACCTGTTGTTTTTGAAACAGCAAAAGAATTTTTTGACAATTTAGCGGACAGCATGCCTCCAGTTCCAATAATTATTGATATGTATAAGGGCGACGACTTTGACCTTAGCGCTTTGATGAATCAGTTTAGAGGTAAGAATGCTAGATTTCTTACTACTTCTCTGTCCTCTTCTATTCCAGGCATATATGACAAAGCAATTAAAGAAGCTTTGAAATTAAATAAAAAATGACAAATAGAAAAAAATTTAAAATTTTGCAGTTCAACGATTTAAGACAGAGTTATGAAATCACATTGAAAGGTGAAGTGATTCCTCATCTTTTTATAGAATATGATAGACATACTCTAATAAGTCATGGAAGACATTATAAGACTCCAACAGAAACTTTGGAGGTAAAATTTCTTTATCAAAACTCTGCTACACTCATCATTAAAAGCAGGAATGATAAAATCAGTTTGCAGGAACCAAGACTTAAATTGTCATCTTCTGGATATGAATTTATAAAATTAAGCCCAGAAGAAAGAGCAGAAATCGCAGGGAGGCTTTCCCCCAGGGCAAGAAGCTTATTGGAAGAAGGATTAAGAATGATGAGGAGAAAATATAAATAAAAATATCATATATTTTACAAGCAGATAAAAAAGTGTTGCAATTGCCTGATTTGTCAATTGCAATTGCAGGATTTTTAAGAGAATCTGGTTTTGAAATTTTCAATGACAAGCCTTATGAATTGCCAAGAGGATTTCTTTGCAGACAGCATATTCTTGTAAGATTTGGCAGAGAAGATTATCTTGATTCTGTTTTAATGATGGAGTATCATGCGCCAGATAATGAATATTTCTGGCCCGCAAATTTTGGTGAAGAAGCAGTCAGAGAATTAAAAATAAGAAAAATTATTCCTACTCATTCTATTAGTAGGGGTTTTGCTGTTGAGGATGACCAATTTACACCTGAAAATCAATCAATAAGGCAACAGGCTCTCGAATTAGCAGATAGAATTAAACAAGTAAGAGGAGTTGAAAGAATAATTTCATGTTTCTGGCATGCTCCTATAATAGTAGAGGCTACCTAACAACTAAATATCAAATTAACAGAGAATTAATATAAATTATCTCTTGCACAAGGCAAGAACTTTTGAATTGTCTTTTGAGACAAAAAGATGAACTTCATCAAAGTGCATGTTCAAGTAGCTCAGCAAATCCTCTTTCTTGTGCTTGTATGCAATTGCAACAATAATCTGGTCTCCTTTTTTTAACTGCACTTTTTTGTCCTGAAACCTGATATCTTTGTCATTTTTTATAATATAATAAAATTCTATTCTTGAGTTTTCAAATCTCGCGCCAAATTCAATTTCTTCTTTTTCCAAGCCAAGAAGAAAAGGAATGTGCATAAAAAACTTGTTTGTTTTCTCGTCATATTTTGCTGTTTCTGCCCTCATTCTCCATTTTTCATTGTCAATTCCAGTATCAATCAACAGCAAGTCTCCCTCAATCATGCTGCTTCTTATCTCATATAATAATTCATTTACCTCAAAATTGCCAAGCGTGTCTCCTAAAAGAAGAAAAAAGCTTTTTTTGAATTCATTATTTCTCAGCAAAGGAGTTATGTTGACAAGATTTTCAAAATCAGAAATATTCCAGTGTGATTCTATAATTTCCCCAAAGCCGTTTTTTGATATTGTCTCAATTGCCTTCTGCACCATATATCCCGAAATATCAATAGGGCAGTATATCATTTTATTTCTTAATTTCATATATTTCATTATATTTGCAGCCTTCTTCCCGTCTCCGCACCCCAAATCAATTATATTTACAGCCCCCTTTCCAACCTCATTCATAATCTCTTTTATATGAGCCTCAACAAGCTTCATTCCCTCATTGCTTGTAAGTTTCTTATAATCCTCGCTTTCTTCCAAATCAAGATATCCCTGCGCCTGCTCTGGTGTAATATACCATAATTTAGAATCAGCAATATTCCAAACTCTTGTATTTCCTTCAAGAGAATATCCTCGTTTGATAAGCTCCTTAAAAATTAAGTCATTTATTTTGATTTCTTTCTTTTTCTTGAAAAATATCATAGCCATAGTGGGAAAACAGGCTTTATAATCCTTTTGATTTTAGTTTATAATGCGTTCCACAAGCTATTTTAGGGTAGGACAAATGTCTGGTGGGAACGCAAAAAGTTTTATGCCTGATTTATAAAAACTTGCCAAAAACCCCCAACTATACCATAATGCTCTTATGCCCCCACCGGGATTCGCACCCGGGTTACAAGCGTTCTCTTCTTTTGAAACCTTTTTTAAAAAGGTTTATCGAGAGGCTCGTGTCCTTGGCTACTAGACTACAGGGGCAGATTTTATTATTTAATAAGAAAGCATATTTATAAAACTAATTAATATTCTAGTATCTATCTAAAATTTAATTAAATATAAAAAATAAGGACTTTCCTGCCGGTTGCGTAGATACTATATTGTTGCAAATAGCAAACATTCTTCTATTGCCGAAATTTATTATCAGACTTTGAAAACTTTGTATTCTTTCCTGACTTTCTCTTTTACAAGCACTCCAATTTCATCGCCTTTCTTTGCTGCTTTTACAGGAACGCGGTTTATCTGCATGCTGTCAACTACCTGCTCAAATTCTGTCTCCCCGCCCTTAATTTTTATCTTGTCTCCTATTTTCAAGGCTCCTGAAAGCTTTATTGCTGCTGCATTCACGTGCTCAAAGAAGTTTGTTATAACTCCAATTTCTTTTTCTGCCATATTTTTACCAATATTTTCAAGTTTATAAATTTAATTAAAATAAGAAATTTATAAACTTTATTTTACTAATAGCCCCGCCAGGATTCGAACCTAGAACCTCCAGCGGGTTCTAGTTATTCCAGCTCCGAACAACTTCATTTCTAATTTAAAATTAAGATACTGAAATGAAATTGTCCGCCAAAACCTTCGGTTCTCTTCTGATGAATTCACTCCACCAGTTCGAATCAAAATTCTGAAGAATTTATTTGTATCTTTAATACAAAGAAAATAGCCCCGCCAGGATTCGAACCTGGGTCGCCGGCTTGCTCCAGAAGCTACTCGCGACCTCGCTCGTTATACGAGTTAGGGTTTTGTCTCGCGAAATCGCTCGCCAGAGGCCAGCATCCTTGACCGCTAGACTACAGGGCTATAATTAAACTTGGGAAAAAACATTTATATACTTTGTTCTTTTTATTTAGAAGTAAAAGGAGACAAAAATGTTCGGAATAAGCTGGATAATTATTGCATTGCTTTTAGTCCTGCTTCTGTTTTTGGCAAAAGCGAGGCATATCAAGCACAAATCTTATGCAATTATTATTGTATTTTTGCTTCTTTTCTTGTATATTTCTGCATCACAGATATTTTCCGGAGCGAATATTGATTTCAAGAGTTTTGACGGGTGGATAAAAGCAGGAAAACTTTATTTTTCCTGGCTTGTCCATATTGGCGGGAATGTCAAGGATTTAGCCGGAAATGCTATAAAAATGGACTGGGTTGGAAATTCAACTGGAAAATAATTAATAAATTAACTTCAAATAGATTAAAAACAAATAACTGAATTAGCTTATTATAACTTAATTAATTTGGGAAATAAAGGTTAAAAAATATAATCATAATAATAAACAAAAACTCAAATTAGCTTATCATAAAAGATTAAGGAGAGATAATTAAATTAAAAGTCGTGAGTTAATTAAAATTTAATAAATAAGGCAGTAATAAATGAGGGGTAATATACTCACAATAATATAAACAAATTAATTAACAATATTAAATAAATGCAACAGATAATTTTGAAAGGATAATTAAATAAAAATGAAAACAATAATAATTATAGTTATGTTTTTTCTTGTAGGGGCTTTTTTTATAATTTCTGAGAATAATCTGAAATTATCTGACAGCGGGAACTTTTCAAAATTTGCAGGATTATACTCTTTATGGCTCTCTCATATTTTTGACAATTCAAGAAATCTGGCTGGATATATTATCAAGATGAGCTGGCTTCCTAATGAGAGTTCTTCTGCTGGATAATTTATAATTAATGTGACAATTAACTTCTATAAACAATATTATTATTAAAGCTGTTAGATTTTTTTTATGTTATTTATATTTTTTACGTGATTTAACCGTATTATCAAATTTTAGCTGATTTATATTACTATAATATTAATAAAAATTTCAGAATTTTTATTACTTGAAACAGATGAAAAATTATGTAATTTGAAGAATATAAATGCTTAAATATACCCAAGTTCATAAAAAATTATGCAGATAATTCATGCCGTTTTTGGCTCACCAAGCGATGAAGCAAAAATTCTTCCTGGAATTCTAGAATTTACAAGAGAGCATGCTGGTTTGGAAGTTCGAATTTACTATGCTTCTGCTGATAATACCCCTGATAAAGTTGAAGGTATAGCAAGACAATTAGAAGATGAAAGACATCCTGTTGTAATAAGTGGCGCAGGGTTGAGCAATGTTTTAACTGGCTCGATTAAATCAAAAAGAAATCCTCACACTATTCATATTGGAGTTCCAATCAGTGATTCAAGTTCTTGTGGATTGACTGCTTTATTGTCAACTGCTGAAAAGCCTCCTATGAATCCTGTTTTATGTGTTGGTGTTGATAATACATATGCTGCGTGCAATATCGCATCGAGATTTTTTAATGGATTGAAAGGAGTTGCATTAAAACAACCTTTTAGAAGAAATGATTGTTTAACAAAAGGGCTTGAACAGATTGCAAAACATCTTAGAGATTTTGGAATTGAATTTATTGACTTAGATGCAGGAGAATTTTATCATGGGGTTGTTATAGTTCCTTTTGATTATTCTGACTTGAGTCGTTATGATAGAATTTTAAGAGGAGGAAGAGGAGTACAGGTTGGGGTGAGTTGTTCGCCTGTTCATGAAAATCCAGAAGACTATTTAGGTTGTTTAAATGACACTTGGGCAACAGGAATTGTTTCTTCACAAGGATATTTGAATGCTGTTTATATGGCTGCTTTATTGACTAATAATCTTGGTGCATTGTTAAAATTTGAAGAAAAGAGACAGAGAAAACAAACAGATTTAACAGCTCATTCTGGATTAATTGTAAAAAATGGAGAGGTAATTAGATAACATGGGAAAAATATTTTCTAAAAATAATAAAAGGAGATGCAGAATAACATGGGAAGTGTGAAAGACTTAATAAGAGATGACTCATTAGCAGGCAGGCTATATGTTCCCCCAACTGCAACTGATTTTGGAATTGGAGCATGGAGAGTTTCAGGAAGATTTTCAGTTGGTGACTTGAAACATTTAATTCCAGATGCAAATATTAAGGATAAGGCAGAGGCTTTGACAATGTCAACTGCTGCTTTTTTTGAATGGCTTGCATATAGTTCTTGGATTCGTACATGTTATGAGGGAGTTATGGATAAGAATGGAAAAGTGACTGATACAAAAACACTTTTAGAGAGAGGGGAGACAAGCAATATTATTGTCATGAGGCTTGCCCATGTTCCAGAAACTTTTTGTGATGGAGAATTGAAAGATTATAGAACTGCTCTTCAAAAAAGAGAATTGCGGTGCGGTGTTGCAGATATTGAGTCTATTTTCAGGCATGGGTTTCCTCTTGGCTCTTCGACATTTGAGAAAATTTTTGATGCAGTTGGAATGAAAGCAAGATACGAGACTCTTGCTACTTATGATGACACTGTTCAAGCTTTAGATGAAATCAGAAGATTAGTTCAGCAACAAGGAATTGGAAAATTTCCTGAACTTGAAAAATTACTAAAAAAATCTGGCTTGAAAAATATTCCAAATCCAGGACATGTTCTTTCTGATATTGTTTATGATACTACAACAAAATTTGAAGCAGGGGGAGACAGGAGAATAGATAAAACAGAAGCTCAGAAATTATCTGGATTGTCTGTAAAAGGCTATCAAGAGTGGGCTGAAAAAATGTTTCCTGCACTTGCACGCGCCCAGATTGCATTCTGTGGAGAAAGAGGAATTTTGAATATTGACGGGAAGGCAGAGTGTGTTGCTTATCATGGAATGCCTGTTGTAACTGATTTTTGCTGCACTGTTGATGAAAATAGATTAATGATTGAAACAGAAATTGAGGGGGTTAAATGGGCAATTCCTTCAAACAAGGAAATTCAAAGAGCTGTTTTTAGGCAGGCAGGTGTTTATGCTGCAATTTCAGAGGCAAAAGAAATGGCTGCAAGTGATGGTGATGCTAATAAATGGAGGGATTATGTCCCAACTGCTTTAAGAAATAGAAGAATTGATTTGAGAGCAGTATCTGAACATTCGTGTGAATTAATGGGGCATGCAATTGGAGAAGTTGCAAACAGAACTCTTGGGAAAAGGGTTTTTGATGCAAAACCTCTTGAAACATGGACTCGTGAATTTTTGCCGTATGCAAGCAAGGTTGAGGAGGAAGCAGCATGACTGGATTAGAATTTATTGCAAAACAGGAATATCCCGGAAGGGGAATTTTAATAGGAAGAACTTTAGATGGAAAAGATTTTGTTGCGTATTTTGTCACAGGAAGAAGCCCGCCGAGCAGGGCGAGAAGGCTTGAGGATGAGTGGGAAAGTGAAGATAGAGTTAGAACTTCCTGCATTGATCCTGAAGCAATTAAAAAAGGAACACCTGAATTGCTGATTTATAATGCAATGCAATTGGCTGGAGATTTTTTTATTGTGAGCAATGGAGCGCAGACAGATATTATTGCAGAAACAATTAAAGGAGCAGATAAAAGAGGCAGGGAAGCTTATGAGAAACATCCTGTTGCTGCTTTAATGGATGCTCATGCCAATCCTGTTTGGGTTAGGGCTATGAAGGACGGAAAATTTACTGGAGAGTATATTGATTTAACAAGCTTTGAACCAGATGCTCCTAATTTTACACCAAGAATTTCAGGCGTGCTTTCACTAAACAAAGCTGCTATTTCAATAGTCAAGAATAACAATGATTTACCTCAGCGAAATTATTTTGAATTTCCTCTTGTTCAGGGAAGGGCAAAATATGTTTCAACTTATACTGGGCAAAATGTTCCTGATGGACAGATTATTCCGTGTTTTACAGGCGAGCCTCTGGATGTTGAGCTCTGGACATTTAATAGTGCTCAATTAGCTGTTGATGATATTTACAATGTTCTCGGACCAAAGCAGCCGGGTGAGGGAATTATCAGTCCTGAAAAAGATTTTAGAGTGGGAGTAAGTGCTATACAATTAAGAAGATTTCCAAGGGCAGTAATTGACAGGGCAACAAAAAATTATCATGAAAAGCCTGTTAGATAAATAATCAAAAAATAATAAGAAAATGGACATAAAACTTAATTTAAAAAAAGTTATTGACTTAAAGGGAGGGGAAAACAGCCATCTTAGGGCAGAACTTCTTCAGGCAGTTGATGAGTTAGGCAAACCCTTGGGAGTTGATGTTTTTTCACCTGAAAAAGATTTAGGAGCAAGAGCAAGAGTTCCTGGATGGACAAATATTGGAGACATGAGCGCCTGCCTCAGGACAAGCGTCGGATTGGGAGATGTATACAGAGAATCTGAAACTCCACATATTGCTGTTGCTGCAAAACATACGCGCCCTGTAGTAATTGCAAATGGAAGAACTCAATTAGAAGCAGTTATCAAGGCAATTGCAGGGGATTTGAACTCGCCTTTTGGAGGCGTCTGGGGATTTAATACTCCTTTAACACGAGAGACTGCTGCTTTTTTTAACAGGCCTGATATGTTTTTTGAGGGAATGATGGCTCCTGATTATGAAGAAGGAACAGTTGACAAGCTTAAAGATAAACATAAAAATAGATTTCTTGTCAGGACAGGAATAATTCCCCCAGCAGGATTGAATGTTTTGGGATATAATCTGCAGCCTGTTGTGGGCGGACATTATTTAAAACAAACACTAGAGCCAAGATTTGATGCGCGAAAAGAGGCTGTTGTAGTTACAGGAAATAGAGGAGACTCGAGAATAGAATCTCTTAGCAAAAGATTAATTGATGATATTAATTTTGCTGGAAATGCTGCAATTTATCTTGCTTCTAATCTTGTTTTTTTTGTTCATAATGGCGCGATTGCAGGATTAGGAGACGGGTGCGGGGCAAGAACAGTTGCTGCTGAAAAAGCAAGAAGAATGCTTGAAGTTTCTGCATATGCAGCACTTAGTGAAGATACAAAAGAAATATGGGAAAGAGTTTTGTTTGATACTCCATTTACAAGAGATGATTTTACTGGCATAGAAAAGCCATTGAGGCTTACTGCATTTTCAGATGCATTTTATCCTAAATTAGACGGGTTTGTTGAAACAGCAGGATTAGACAGAGTGTATCCTTCATTCTCAAGCAGAGGAGTGAAATATCAGGATAAAATTGGTGTAGTCGAGCAGGAAGTAACTTTTATACCAAAGAGAAATAATCTAAATCCTGAATATGATGGTAATTTAATTCCTGCTGTTGTTGTCCAGCCTGGTGGAAGCCTTGGAGACAAGGTTATCAATCCGATTGCTGAAAGATACAGAGTTAAAATGGTTTATACAATGACTCCTGAACAATATAAAAGATATCAGGCAGGAGAAAAGGGAATTACAGGAAGAAGATTCTTTGGACATATAATTATGTAATTAATTTAAAATTTAATTTAACATGACAGAAGACAGAACAAAATATTCAAGCTTGCTGGGAAGAAGATATGGGAAATCAATGAGCCCGATTTTTTCTGATGATTATAAGTTTCAGGCATGGAGAAAATGCTGGATTGCTCTTGCAGAAGCAGAATGCGAGTTGGGATTGGCAGGAGTTACAAGAGAACAAGTTGCGCAATTAAAGCAGTATGCTAATAAGATTAATTATGATGTTGCAGATGCAAAAGAAAGAGAAATCAGGCATGATGTTATGGCTCATGTTTATGCTTTCGGGCAGCAGTGCCCTGGTGCAGCAGGAATTATACACGCAGGGGCAACTTCATGTGATATTACAGATAATGCAGAATTAATGCAGATGCACGAGGCTCTTGGATTAGTGAAATCAAAATTAGCAGGAACTTTGGATGTATTTGGGGAATTTATAGTGACATATAAAGATTTAGCCTGTCTTGGATTTACTCATTTTCAGGCAGCACAGCCTACAACTCTTGGAAAGAGGGCTGCGATGTGGGCGCAGAATTTTGTTTTAGATTATCATCATGTAAAAGCATTATATGATAATTTTAGATTAAGAGGATTAAAGGGAGCAACAGGAACACAGGCAAGTTTTCTTGAGCTTGCAAATGGTGATGAAAAAAAAGTATGCGGACTTGAGAGATTATTTTTAAGAAACTTGGGATTTTCAGATGCTGTTTTTATGGTTACAGGGCAGACATATCCAAGAAAATATGACAGCATGATTCTTTCCGCACTTGCAGGAATAGGGGAGTCTGCGCATAAATTTGGAAGTGATGCAAGAATTTTGCAGAACAGGAAGGAATTTGAAGAGCCGTTTGAAAAAGAACAGGTTGGAAGCTCTGCAATGGCTTACAAGAGAAATCCTATGAGATTAGAGAGAATGTGCGGCTTGGCAAGAGGATTGTTTGCACGAGAACTTGAGGCAAGAATGACTGCTTCTGTTCAGTGGCTTGAAAGAACTTTAGATGATTCTGCTCCAAGAAGAGATTATGTTGCACAGGCATTTATTGCAGCAGATGAGGTTTTAAATCTTGCAATGAATGTCATGGAAGCTCCGGCTGTTTTTCCTGCTGTTATCCAGGCAAATCTGGAGTTAGAAATGCCATTCATGGCAACTGAAAATATTTTAATGGCTGCTGTTAAAAAAGGAAGAAACAGGCAGGAAGTTCATGAGATAATAAGGCAGTATTCTCATGAAGCAGCAAGATTAATAAAAGTGGAAGGACAGCCCAATCATCTTCTTGAGATGCTTGGAAAAGATACAAGAGTTGGATTGACTGCTGGAGAAATAAGAGAGGCACTTGATGTAAAAAAATTCACAGGAAGAGCTCCACAACAGGCTGAATGTTTTTATTATCATGAAATCCTTCCGATTTTGGAAGCTGAGGAAGGTTCTCTTGGAACTAAATCTGATGTGAAAGTGTGAGATGAGAACAACCCAAGCAGATAAATTTTTTCAGTATTTTAAGTATGAAGGATTTACTTTTGATGATGTTTATCTTGAGCCAAGAAGAAGCTCTGTTGTTCCAAGAGATGTCTGCCTTGATACTCTCCTGACTCCAGAAATTCCATTAAAAATTCCATTAGTGAGCGCAGATATGGATACTGTGACAGAAGCAGAATTAGCAATTAAACTTGCTATGGAAGGAGGCTTAGGATTTTTGTGGAAATCTCTAAGCATAGATGAACAAGTTTCATGGGTTAATGCTGTAAAGTATGCTTTTAATGCATTAATAGACAAGCCAATAACAATACGAGACAGTCAGACATTCAAAGAAGTTAGAGAAACTCTGGCTAAATATCAAGATAGATTTTCAACCTTAGTTGTTTTAAATGAAGCAGGGAAAGTTACTGGATTACTCACTAAGGATAGAACACAGTTTGCAGATGAAAGAGATTTGGTTAAAAATTTTATGGTTCAAAATCCACACATGACTACAAGCAGAATGAGTGTTGATGAAGCATATGATTATATGAAAAAACACCAGGTAGCAAAGTTAATTGTTGTTTCTAAAACAGGAGAATTGAAAGGATTGTATTGTTTTAAAGATGTCAAAGAAATAGTTGAAGGAAGAACTCCCATGTTTAATAGAGACAAGGAAGGAAGATTAAGAGTTGGGGCAAATGTTGGAGTTTTAGACTTTGAAAGAGCTGAAAGATTACTTGAAGCAAAGTGCGATGTGCTTCTTGTCGGAACTGCTCATGGAGATTCTGAAAATGTTATAAGAACTGTTCGAGAATTGAGAAAAAATTTCAAAAGTTATGAATTTGGATTAATTGCAGGAAATGTTGCAACTTGTGAAGGTGCTGTTGATTTGATTAAAGCAGGTGTAAATGCTGTCAAGGTTGGAATAGGGCCGGGCACAATCTGTACAACGCGAGTTGTTTCAGGGGTTGGTGTGCCTCAGCTTACTGCTGTTTATGACTGCTCAAGAATTGCAAGAAGATACGGAAAAACAGCAATTGCTGATGGGGGAATAAAACATTCAGGAGATGCTGTAAAAGCTCTTGCTGCAGGCGCTTCAAGTGTAATGATGGGAAGTAATTTTGCTGCTACAGATGAATCTGTTGGAGGCATAATTGTTGACAAGACTGGAGCAAGATTTAAGGTTTACAGAGGGATGGGTTCGCTTGGAGCAATGATTGATAATCAGACTGCTTCAAGGTATTCACAGGAGCAATCCACTCCAGATAAATTTGTTCCAGAAGGAGTTGAGGGAGCTGTTCCATTAAAAGGACCTTTGAAAGATGTTGTTTATCAGTTTATTGGGGGGATAAAATCCGGAATGGGTTATCATGGGGCAAGAACTATTCCAGAGCTTTGGAGAAGGGCAAGATTTAAAAGACAAACTAGTGCAGCAGTAAAAGAAGGCCATCCTCATGGTATAACAATGACTAAAGAAGCACCAAATTATACTCAAAAATGAAACTTGAAGAATTTTTAGCAGGAAAAAATGTTGTAGCAGTTGTATGCAACCAGTGGGGAGATACTGGAAAAGGAAAAATTGTTGATTTGATTGCTTCTGAGTGGGCTGATTTTATTGTGAGGGGAACAGGAGGTGCAAATGCAGGACATACAATTAATATTGGAGGCGAGGAAACTATTTTTCATATTATTCCATCAGGAATTCTGCATGATTCAGAAGGAAAAATAAATGTTATAGGAAATGGCGTTGCCTTTGACCCCCGGGAAGTTGTTGAGGAGATTGAGAAACTTGAGAAAAAAGGAAAAACTTACAATGGACTAAGAATTGCTTATAATGGAAGACTTGTTCTTCCTCAACATATTGTTGCAGACGCTCTCGGAGAACTTGTTGCTGGAAAATCCAGAATA
Organism: Candidatus Pacearchaeota archaeon; assembly: GCA_016866995.1. Lineage (GTDB taxonomy): Archaea > Nanobdellota > Nanobdellia > Pacearchaeales > GW2011-AR1 > VGKQ01. Next base: position 13,254 of record VGKQ01000007.1, on the reverse strand, counting down.
GGAACCACTATGAGAGGAATAGGGCCTGTTTATTCAGACCATGTTGCAAGAAGAGGATTATTTGTCAATGATATGCTTAATCCGGATGTTTTAAGAAGCGGATTGGAGAAAAGTTTGCAAATGCATGTGGCTGTTCTAAAAGGGATGGGTATAAGCCCGACAAGCCAGGCTTTTTTTGAGATTATGCATGACTCTAGGCTAGAAAATGGGGCATTTTATCATCAAGAAAATTTCTTTGATATTGATGCTATTATTGAAGCTTATAGAAAATACGGAGAAAGATTAAAAGATTTTATTGCTGATACTGATGAGATTGTGAGAAAAGCAAGGACACAGGAAAAAAGAGTCTTATTAGAGGGAGCTCAGGGTTTATTATTAAGCATTGATTATGGAAGCTATCCGTATGTTACAAGTTCTGAATGTTCAATTCCTGGATTAGCTAAAGGAGTTGGATTGTCAGAGAAAGATGTTGATTTAGTTTTAGGAGTTGTAAAGGCTCCATATATGACTAGAGTTGGAGGAGGGCCTTTCCCAACAGAAATTGGAGGAAAAAAATCAGAAGAGTGGTGCTCGTCTCATACAAGACAGGATGAAGAAAAAGAATTTGCAGATGCAAGCGTGAATGATGCAGATGAGTTTAGGAGAGGAGTTGCAGTAAGGAGAGATGGGGGAGAGTATGGGGCTACAACAAAAAGGCCGAGAAGAACAGGATGGCTTGACTTGCCTTTATTAAGATATGCAATTCAAGTTAATGGAAGTGATATTGTGCTTACAAAATTACAAGTGTTTGATACAGCAGACACAATTAAAATTTGTCATGGTTATATTTATCAGGGAGATAACTATCAGCTTGGTAGAAGAACTTTAAAAAGAGGAGATTTATTAGAGGTTGCAATTCCTGATGCAGAAGTTTTGAGACACTGCCAGCCATTATATACAAAATTTCGTGGCTGGAAAACCCCCACTGCTGATATAAAAGATTATGATGCTCTTCCTCAAAAATTGAGAGATGTTGTTGAGTTTATTGAAAAAGAGGCAGGAGTCAGAGCAAGAATTTTATCAATGGGGCCTGACAGAAATCAGACTATTATAAGAAGTTAATTTTTATTCTCTAATATCATCAATTAATTTATATCCTTTAGTTTCAACTTTTGGAACTGCATTGTTAAGTATTTGTTTTATATCTTTGGTAAGAGTTCCAAATTTTCTTTTTAGATATAAAATTTTTTCAACTATCTCTTCATTCAAAGGCAATCTCTCTTTAAAGTATTCCTCATATATCTTAAATAAGCTGGGCTTGTTTATAATCATTACAAGATACCCTCCCAATCTGCTTATTTCTGAAAGGGTTTTCTTTTGTTCTACTTGGCTTAATTTAAATTTTGTTTTGTACCAATCTTTAAACTCTACGAAGATTATTTGATTAGTTTTTAGGTGTTTACAAATAAAATCAGGCATTTGTAATTTTCTATCAATGAGAGATGATAAAATAGAGAGGATATTATCTGATTCTCTACTAAAATTCTCTTTTATTAATTTATAATTTAAATTGTGATAAATATTGTCAGTAACTTTTACAACTATATATCCTTCGCTTTCTATTTCCATTTTAGCCAATTCTTCGTCGATAAAGGCTATTGCTTCATTTCTTCTACTTTCTTTTTTATCCATAATTAATACAAAATTTAAATTTAAACTTTTCTGATAAGCCTCAGGGGAGAATCGAACTCCCGACCTCGACATTTTTGTTTTGATACCAATGTCGCGCTCTAACCTGCTGAGCTACTGAGGCATAATTTTCTTAATTTCAAGGTATATTTAAGGGTTTTGAATAGCTAAATAGAAAGATTTAAATTTTTAATTCTACTAAATTAATGATGGTTTCAAAGGCATTAATTGGATTAATTTTATTTATAATAGGGATTTTTTTATTCTTTTTAGGAATTGCTTTATTATTTCAGGGAATAAATGCAGGGGTTGTTATTATATTAGGTATTCTCTTAGTTGGAATAGGTTTTATTATTATGGCTGGAATATTCTGGAAATGGATAGGAAGTTAAATAATTATTTTCTGATTATATTACAATTTTGCAGCATTGTTAAGTTAACGGGACTTCTTCTTATTTAAAATAATTAACTTTTAATTCTAATTTGAACTTTAGGTAAGTAAAATCATTGATTATAAAAATATTCATAATTTTAAAGTAGTAAAATTTAAATACTTGTGTTAAATTATAATAACATGAGCATCCCAAAATTTTATAATTCATCTAGAGCTGAAGCTAGAGAAGAATTTTTTAGAAGCAGAATAGAAGGTTCTTATGATATTAATGAATTTTTCTTTAAATTGATATTTGAAAACACACAGGAAGGAGATAGAATACTTGATATTGGTACTGGAGATGCCTTTGTTTTAGAACAATTAGCAAGAAGATATACAAATAGGTACTCAGAATTGTGTGGCTTAGATAACTCAGAAGAAATGTTATCAAAAGCAAGAGGAAGAGTTAAAGGATTGCCCATAGCAGTTGTTTTAGGAGATAATTTTAATTTGCCATTTCAATCAAATTATTTCAATGCTGTTACTGCTAAAAATGTTACTAATTTCTCAGAGTCAGAAGTATATCGTGTTTTAAGAAAGGGCGGTATGTTCTTTTTCAGAGAGTATGGGCAAGGTAAGGGCTTAATTGAAATAGCAGATCTTTTTAGAGGAAGACTAATAAGAGCTAGAGAGCCAAGTTTTTATATTAATAGATTAGAGGCAGTTGGTTTTAAAAATTTATTATTAAAGGAACTATTTATTAAAAGAAGTTATTCTCTCGAAGATATTTTAAAAATCATAAATATGTTCCCTTTTTTAGATGAAGTTAGAAACGAAGATGTGAATGCCATTAAAAATTATTTTAAAGGTAGAGATAGAGTAGATATTACTTCCGATCCGATAATAATAACTGGGAGAAAATAACATGGAAAGATACGACTTAGCTATAATTGGTGCAGGTCCTGCTGGAATGTCTGTAGCCTTAAATGCAAGAAATGACAGTCTAAACTTTGTTCTTTATGAATCTCAAGGGGAGGGGTGGTTTCCAAGAGTTTCAGTTGATTCACATTATACAGTTGATAATTATCTTGGCTTTAATTCAATTAGCGGGACTGATTTAATTTTGAGATTTAAAGATCATTTATGTAATAATAGTGTTTCTGCAAAAATATCAAAAGTAATTGATATTATAAAAATGGATGACGGGTTTAGAATTTTTTCTAATGATGGTAGTATATTAGCAGATTCTATTATAATTTGTACTGGAACTAAACAAAAGAAATTAAATGCTCAAGGAATAGACAAATTTTCAGGACAATCTGTTTTTTATTATTGTGTTCCTGACGGCAAGAGGTTTATAGGGAAGAAGGTTTTTGTTGTTGGAGGAAGAAATACAGGAGCTGTAACTGCTCTTTATCTTAGAGATCTTGGCTGCGATGTTGAAATTATCGAAAGAGATCCACAGTTAAATTGTAAAGAAAAGTATCTCAGAAAAATTTTTGAAGCTAGAATTCCGTATCGAACTAGCTCTCAAATAATCTCATTAGAGGGAGAAGAGCATTTAGCAACAATCTCAGTAAAAAGCCCAAAAGGATTAGAAAAATTAGTTGCTGATGGTGTATTTGTTTGTATTGGTCTTGTTCCCAACAATGACTTAGCTAAAAAATTAGGGTTGAACCTAAATGAAGATGGTTATATAAAAGTAGATCAAAATATGGCTACAAATATTCCCGGAATATATGCTGCAGGAGACATCACTGGTAATTTAAAACAAATAATAGTTGCTGCTGCGCAAGGATCTATTGCAGAATATAACGCAAATAAATTTTTAAGAGAAAAATGGAAAAGAAAATAGGTCTTTTATTTGATTGTCTAAGAGCACCTTACGATGCCGCACATATAATTCAAGTAGCTTTGGCTGTTAGAAACTGTGATCTCTATATTTCTGGAAATTCTGTTGATATGCAGAATAGAAAAATAACTTCAAAAGTTCGATCATGGAAAATTAATTCTTTACCGTACATTGAGAGATTTGAAACTTTTGACTTTGCTGTTAGAGAGCTACATGAAAGAGGAAGGTATTTAATTGGAACTTCTCCTCATTTTCAAAAGTCTGTATTTGAATTAGACCTGTCAGAAGGAAAAAGTATTTTTGTTTTTGGATCAGAGTCTGGAGGATTGAGCAGAGAAAAAATATCAAAACTAGATGAAATAGTATCTATTCCAATTAGCAAGGAAGTTCCTTTTTTAACACTGCCTGTAGCAGTTTCTATAATTGCTTATGAATATTATAGACAATTGGAGGCAAAAAGATGAAAACTTTAGAAAATAAAACTGTTTATCTAGTAATGAGTGGAGCAAAAAAATGTTCGATTATCCCTAATCTCATTAAAGAGTTTGTTAATGAGGGGGCAAGAATTTATACTTTTTTGACCGATATGGCTAGGCAAATAGTAAATTTAAGAGATTTTGAAATAGAAGGGAACATAGTTTCTTTAGATTATTCAAAGAATGGAAATGAATTGCCTTTAGAAGATATTGTTTTAGTTGTCCCATGCACTTTTAATACTTTAAATAAAATTGTTCAAGGAGTAGCAGACAGTTATCCTTTAACTGTTGTTGCTAGTGCTATTGGTAAGAAGAAAAAAGTAATTTTCGCTCCAGCCATGAATCGCTCTCTTTGGGAACATCCTATTATGGGAAGGTCTTTAGAGACTCTTCAACAATGGGGATGTCAAGTTGTTTGGCCAGAAATTACTCCTGAAAAGGTTACAATGGCTCCTTTAGAAAAAATAGCAGATACTACTTACCAATGCTTTTCTAAAATAAGATATGAATCTGAGAGATTGCTACCCGACGAAAAATATTTTAGACTTGTGGACGAACATTTTTCTGAATTTAGGATTGTTGGAGAATCCCTGCTTGAAAATGATCTGGTCAAAGGTTCTGCAGGTTTTATAAGCGAAAAAGTTGATAATGGGATATTAATTTCTGCTTCAGGATCAAACGTTGGAAGTTTAACTAAAGATGATTTGTCTTTGGTTATAAGTTTAGATACAGATAAAGTTAAATGGCAAGGGGTAAAACATCCCTCTTCAGAAACACCATTGATATCAGAAGTATATCAATCAATTCCTACTGCTAAAGCACTAATACATACTCACATTAAACTTTTGACTTACAATCCTCTAATGCAAAAATATGCTTCCGCAGAATATTTAAGGTATGGTAAATTTGGAGAAGCGATTAAAATTTTAGAATTACTAAAGATGAATAATGGTTTTGCTATTATGAGACTTCATGGGGAGTTAAGTTTGGGTGACTCTTTGAGAGATGCTGAAAGAAAATTGGAGGAGAAATTAAAAAATGTCAGGTAAAAATCAACTATCAGCATTACTAATTGGACCTACTGATAAAACTAAGATATTTAGATTCGGAAAAATTAAAGAAGACGAATATGAAACATTAAAACAAGAATTTGGAAGAGTTCTTGCTAAACATATTCATAGAGTAATTATAATTCCAGATGAAGGTATTCCTCTTGATATTGCAAAGTCTTATAAAGAAAATGGAGGATTGAGAGTAATAGGTTACTTACCAAAAGGAGGATGTGAAGAATTGAAGAGATATTTTAACTACTGTGATTCTTTAGAGGAGATAGATGGGGGGTGGAGTACTTTAAATACTTGTCTAAGTTTAAAAGGAGATGTAATGATAGGGTTTGGTTTATCCCCAGGAACATTAACAGAAATAGCATATTCTGCATATCATTTCAGATACTTAAAAAGAAGAATTCCCATACTTTTATATGAAAAAGCAATAAGTTCAAGATTACAACCAGAATTAGAAGAAGAAGTAGATATAAGATATTTTAATACACCATCGGAATTAGATGTTATATTAGAAAAAATAGGACTGGTAGGAAAATGAAACTTTATCAAGACATAGCAAAATTTTATGATTTACTTTATTCTTATAGAGATTATGATAGCGAAGCAAGATTTCTTCTAAGAGAATTGGGAGAAAAAGAAGGTGCAAGAATTCTTGATGTTGCTTGTGGCACTGGAAGCCATCTAACAGCAATAAGAAGAATGAGACATTCTTTAATACTTTTCGGAGTTGATATAAACAAAGAAATGTTAAGGGTCGCCAGAAAGAAAAATCTTGAAGCCAGATTGGTATGGGGTGATATGAGAAATTTTAGAATTAATGAAGAATTTGATCTTCTTTTTTGTTTATCCAGTTCAATTCAGTATAACTTAACAGAAGATGATTTGATAGGAACCTTGAGTAACTTTAGAAGACATTGTCCTCAAGGAAAAATAATATTCGACTTAGCTTATTGTAAAGAAAGATGGAAAGAGGGATATACTAATATAACTGCGAATAGTAATGGTAAATATGATGTAGTAGAACTCTTCACTTCACATTCAAAAGATGCAATTTCTTTATGGAATCCTTTATATTTAATAAAGAATAATTCTACTGGAAAAATAGATATGTATGTAGACCAGCACAGAATAAGAATATATGGAATTGATGAAATGAAAAAAATTTTAAAGAGAGCAGGTCTAAGATTTAGGCTTAAATATGGATTTGAGGAAGGAGAAGAAAATGGAACACCAATATTCATTGCAAGAGCGTAGAAGATTGCATAACTTAGCTATTGCAACAATGTATTTAGAGAAGGATGTAAATATAGGAGGGATCATAAGAACAGCAAATGCTGCTGCAGTAAAAGAAGTTATTATTGTTGGAAGAAGAAAGTTTGATTGGACTGGTATAACATCTGCAAAAGGAAAAACACCAGTTACGCGTTTAAGGACACTTGATGAATTTTTAGAGTATGTAGACCAAAAGAGTTACAATTTATGTGCTTTAGAGATCTCTCCAAATGCTACAAATATATTTGATTTTAAATATCCAGAAAATCCAGTACTAGTTGTGGGTAATGAAGGAAGAGGTATGCCAGAAAAATTATTAGAAAGATCTGAATTAATAAAACTACCTCAGTATGGGGACGTCGAATGTTTAAATGTAGCAACTTCTTTGGCTATTGCAATATATGATTGGATCAGGAAAAATGCTATATTACCAGAGAGAAAAATAAGAGATTATAAGTTTATCTAGAAAGAAATATAAACTTAAAATAGATAAAGATAATATGAATAAAAAAATACTCGCTTTTGTTTATGACAAAGAAAGATTCTTGCTGCTTAGAAATAATTCTGAAGACCTTTCACATGGAGGAGATCATTGGTTTACTGTAACAGGCAGTATAGAAAAAGATGAAAATGAAAAAGAGGCAGTTAAAAGAGAGATAAAGGAAGAAACTAACTTAGATGTTAAAGAAATAATTGATTTGAATTGGGCTTCCATTTATTCTTGGGACGGAAGAGATCATAAAGAAAAGAATTTCTTGGCGTTTGTAAAAAAGGGAAAAATAAAGCTTAGCCAAGAGCACGTAGATTTTATGTGGTTAAAATTAAATGATTTTATAGAAAAAATAAACTGGGATTCGGATAAAAATGTGTTAAAGAAGGTATTAGAAAAAGCTCTTAAAGGAGAAATCCTTTTCAAAAAAGAAAAAATTGATGATTTTAGAAATAAATGATATGATTCTTCGGTACATCCTATATTGTTTTTATAAATTTAGTAAGGATTTCTCTAAATAAGATAAGACTAAAGAAGAAAGAGGGGGTTTAAAGGTATAAAGTTCAATTGAACATCTAATAAGCTGCTTTTTAACAATTAAAAGTTTTTGATAGTCTAATTAACTCCAACCATTTATTTACACCCAGTTTTAATTCTGGAACAGCTAATTCATAAGGACAGCAATTTATAGCTTGATGTTTTGTTATGAAGTTATAGTAAATCTCTATTCCTTTCATAATTGCTTTCGCACTATCAATACTACCATGAAAACCTCTAAATGTTTTGGTTCTATGCCTTACTGAATTATGTAGTCTTTCAATAGGATGATTAAAACCTTCTCCTTGAAAAGCATTAACTACATTATGAATAATATTATATTTTCTATTATGCTTATCATATCCAAAAACTTTCTTTACGACATTCTCATAAATAGGATGGGCATCAGTTGTAACTACTTTAGCTTGATTTTCTGATTTTTCTTTAATCTTTTTTAAAATACCTCTTATTTCTCTTCGTTCTCTTGCTTTTACATATTCAGAAGCCACCATAAATCTTGTTTCTGTATCTATACTATCTATAAACCAGTTTTTATCTACACCTAATTTTCTTTTATGGCTTTTTCTCCTATGATATTCTAGCTCATCTACTTGGATTTCAGAGCCAGTTTTAACTTCTAATCTATCTGTAAACTTGCTTATTATCCTTGGATATTTAATAACCCAAGAGTATATAGAAACCCAACTTGTATTTTCAGGATAAAAGGCTTGTAGATGTTCTTGGATTTTTCTTGTACTTATCCCTCTATAGAATAGATCGAGACAGAGAGTTATCTTTTGAGGATCGTTTCTCATCCTAAAAAATCCATCATCATAGGTAAATCTATATTTACAATTCTTACAAGAGTATCTCTGAATCTTTCCTCTATTTTGTGTTTGTCTAAAACCTCTTTTTTTTATATATTCAGAATTACAATTAGGACAAGAAAGGTTTTTATATCTGTTCTTATTTCTATATTTGGAATTGAATTGTGCTTGACCGTACATTTTGATTCCCGAAGCCCTTCGGGGCTTCGTTCAATTTATTTCTTTAAAGGATTTTTCTTTTCTAAATCCTCTTTGATTAGGATAGCAATTCTGCTGCTAAGATTAATACCGTTCTTTTCACAAAACTCTTTAAACTCTTTTAATAGATTTTCTGGTAGTGTTATAGTAAGTTTCTGGTATTTCTTATCCATACTTATTAGTAAGTATTACTACTATTTAAATATTTCTATAAACTTTCGAGTTACAACTTATGAAGTCCCTTTAACTTAACAATGCACAATTTTGCATAGATTTATAAATTTACTTGACAAACTAGAAAGATGGAAAGCAAACTTGCAAAACTAAAAAAAAATTATTCAGAACTTGAGAAAAAATACAAACTTCCAAGCTACAAAGAGTTAAATGAAGAATTTGATATTGAGAAAGCCCAGGAGCTTGAGACAGACACATTATTAAGAGAGATAAGAAAAGTTATTATGGATAAGGTTATAGCTTATCTGAGATTTATTGAAATGCTGTTAAATCCGAGCAATGCGCCGATGTTCTTTTTTGCATTATTAAAAGGCTTGGATAATGGGGACAAAAAAATACTTGAAGATTTATACTCTAAACTTGGAAGGTTGAAAATTGAAGTAGTTGAAATTGACAATGATTATTCTGAGAAAAATGAGGCAGAGTTTATTATACACGTTTTCAACGAGTGGAGGGAAATTAAGGAAGATATGAAGAAAATAGCAAAATCTCTTCAAAAAAGCTGGGACAAGAAATCAGAGAGAAAAGATAAGAGCTATTTGGGGTAATTCTGTTTTTTCTGTTATTAGCTTAACTTAACCTTAATATTATGAATTAAATAATTAACCTATCATAAATTAACAGAAATATGCTAAGCAATTATTTTTTGTGAATATTATTAATAAGGAGGAGTAGAAGATAATAATATTGAAGCAATTAAAAGAACAAATTAAATGATTAAATAAAGTGTAAATCACATTAATATTTGAGTTAAATCGCACTAATTAAGAATATCATCAACACAAATTTCAAAACTTGAAACAGGCATCTTCAGATGCCAGCTTTTCAGCATTTGAGGTGAAATTTCTCCAATTATGCCTACATCTTTTCCTGAATAAATAATTTTTCCGCATCTTCCGTCTATAAATCTCTCATCCCGAGTTTCTTGAATTTCAAATTTTCTGTCAAGCATTCTTCCTAAATATTCAAGAATTTGCTTTATTTCTGTGAAATTTCCAGGAGAAATTGAACAAGCAAGATTATTTTTTTCTTTTATTCCTGTTTCCTCTTTCTCATCTTTGCTGAATACTACTCCTGTCTCAAATATTTTTTGGGGATATTCTGCATCTGTATTGTCTCTCAAAATTTTCAGAGAGTTTATCAACAATTTTCCTCGCAAAATTTTGTAATCACTCTTGCTTTCTTCAACTTCAATAAAATCTTTCATGCCAGCTTTCTTTGCATCTTCCTGAGTTATAAGATGCAAACTTGAACACTCTAACATTCCCAGTCCTGCAAAAATTTCTGAAATTTTTCTCTTACTGCTTTCTTTTTCGCTTTCTTCTCCTATTGTGGAAATCTGCGGGATTTCTGGAATAAATTTGTCATAGCCATAGGCAATTGCTATATCTTCAATTAAGTCTACAGGATGCATAATATCAACGCGATAAGAAGGAATTTCAACATTTTTGTTCTTGTAATTATAACCCATTCTCTCAAGATATTTTTTTATTTCTTTTTCATTTAACTTGATGCCAAGAAGCTTGTTCACATTTTCCATATTTAATTTCATTTTTTCTGGCTTAAGATTTGGAGTTAAAACCGGCTTTTCGTAATTCAGTTTCATTTGATAAATGTTTCCATGCATATCTGACAGCATTGTTACAAGGATATTAAGAGTTTTGCTTAATACAGAGAAATCAAAGCCAGAGCATTCAATAAAAATATCTTTAGTTTTTTCTGTAATTTTTCCTGTTTTATGCGAGTTTATGATTGGAGGTAGACTTAAAATCTCATTTTTTGCATCAACAAATACTGGAAACTTTTTCATTCCTTCAAGCAAAAAAGCATATTCCCTGCCTGTTGGATGCCTCTGCAAAATCTGCAATCCATTCATCTCCTCACTTGCTTCAAGAGGAATAAAATTGATATCTTCCGGCTTTCTTGCTTCAAACTTTATTGGAAGAGTGATTTTTTCAAGAGGATAGATGCCTATTGCTATTTTTTTTCTGTTTCTTCCAAGTGTCGAGTGAATTTTCTCTTGTATATCTATTATCTCTTTGATTTTTTCATCATTAAACTTGAGATTTTTTACAATTGCACAGGCTGTAAAAGGCCTGACATTTTTCACGCTTGAATCAATTTTCACCTGGAAATTTTTCTCTGGCTTATTAATTTTATATTTTCTTAATCCTGTTTTCTTTCCTGTATATGATTCTAAGGCGCGCAAAATTCCGCTTTGGGAAAGCATATCTGGGCGGTTAGGGGTTACTTCAACATCAATGCTTTTTTCAGAAATATTTTCAACACCCAATCCAAACAAGCTGAGATAATTATTTAATTTATCATCAGATAAATTTCCTATTATTTTTTTTACTTGATTTTTATCTAAATTAACTACTGCCATTTTATGCTGATAGCTTTAAATAATTTAATTTCATATTATTATTGTTGTGGGCCAATAGTTTAATGGTAAAACATTTGTCTGAAACACAAAAGTCCCGAGTTCGATTCTCGGTTGGTCCACAACCTTTAATTTTTGGTTTAATAGAAAGGTTTAAATATGAAAAGGCATTATTATTAAAGTGTTTCAGACAAACCATTAAGCTAACCGAGCTCGGAGCTTTTTTCTTATTTTTTATCATTTTCAAATTTTCACCTTGAACATTTATCCATGTCCTGGAATAATGTAATCTGCTATTTTTAACATTTTTTTCCTGCTTTCTTTTAATTGTTTTATATTATCTGCATAAGAATCTTCAACAGGCTCATTTTCTTTCCAGAAAACATCTCCTACAATTGCAATTTTTCCTTTATTAGTGTTGACTACAAAACTAATTCCAGTATTAGAATGCCCTGGTGTTTTTATTATCTTAATATTTTTTGAGAAATCTTCTTTCCAATCTTCGACTGTGTCTTCATGCCATATTCCAAAATATTCTAATAATCTCGCATTTGGAAACAAGCCAATGTTTCTAAAATGGTCTGCATGAGAGTGAGTTAATGCAACATAATTTATGTCTTCTGGATTTAAATTTTCTTTTTTTAATGCATTTATTAGAATATCTTTACTTTTTAATAGTCCTGGGTCTACAACCATTTTTATATTTTCATCTGTAATTAAAGATATTGTTGCGCATGTCCTTTCTTCCTGGCTTTCTTCAGACTTGGCATCTGCTGATGTGTATCCCTTCACTAAAATTTTTACTACTGCCATTTTTATTTGTTATCATATCCTCCAGCCAGTTTATTTCCGTGCTTGAACTGCTTTATCTTGTCAATTGGCATTCTTTTTTCGTATTCTTCAAGAACCTTGCAAGTTTCTTCTTCCAAATCAATGTTGCAGATGAATGCTATCTTGAACAATAAGTATGACATGTCTCCTATAAAATTCCCGACTTCTTTATTGTTTTTTTCTATCATTTCTTTTTGCTTGTCTTCATTTATCCACTTTATTAAATGCCACATTTCTCCAATTTCCTCGTTCATATTTAACATTAAATCTTTTATCTCCCCTGTTTTCCCCCAATCTCTTTCTATATTAAATTTTTTTATTTTATTCTGCAACTCGCGAGTTTCCATTTTATTTTGCAGATATAAATTTCTGCAGATATTTATTTTGCATTTTCAAATTCAATGAGCCAGTGCCCAAATTTTTTAATTTCATCAATATTATTATAATCAGCAAGTCTTAACTTGGTTAAATTTTTAACTTTCTTTTTTATTGTTCTGCCTGTATATTTTTTTGTTTTTGGATTATATTCTTCCAAGATTAATATATCGCCCTCTTTTAAGTTAAAATCTGCCAGCCTTACATCTGCATTTTTCTTTCCTTCAAGAACTTTCTGGAACAATTCAGGCCAGGTTTTCTTTTTTATTTCTGTCATTTTTTAAAAAACTTTATTTTTCTCAGCTGTTCAAGGTTATTTTTGTAAATTTCCCTGAAATCTTTTATATTATAAAGCATCATCATCATTCTGTCAAATCCAGGACCCCATGCTAACACAGGTATTGGCTTTCCTAAAAGGGGGGCTGTTACTTCTGGGCGGAAAATCCCTGCTGCAAATACTTCAATCCACTCTTTTCTCTCTTCATTCCAGACATCTCCTTCCAGGCTCGGCTCTGTGTACGGGAAGAAATGCGGCCTGAAGCGTATTTTCTCATATCCCATTTTTTTCGCAAATTCTTTCAAATATCCAAGCAAATTTTTAAAATTAGCATTTTCATCAATAACTATTCCTTCTGTCTGATTGAATTCAAAGCCGTGGCTCCAGTCAAGAGTAT
>VGKQ01000006.1 GCA_016866995.1 Candidatus Pacearchaeota archaeon | reverse complement strand
GCTTGACAAATGGAAAGCTTAGAACTCCTTATCAAGCTTTCCTGGAAAAGAAGAGAAAATAAACAAAAAGTTATATAAATAATGAAGAACTTAAATCATCGAGGTAACTTTAATAGCGGACTAGACATCAATTGAAACATATTTTGCAAGATAGAAATTTATTTAAAATAAATATCTCTTTATTTTTAGAGGTGATTTCTATTAAAATTAGAATTTAATATGACAGAAAGAAAATTAAGAATAGCATTGCCAACAGGACATTTGGCTGATTCTGCTAAATGGAACATTTATAATATATTAAAAAATGCAGAAATTGGTTACAGAGATAATGACAGGAAACATATAACTTTTGAATCAAGTGATCCTGAGATTGAAATAACTATAATAAGTCCCAGAGACATTCCTCGAGATATACATAGAGGAGTTTATGACTTAGGAGTAACTGGAAGGGATTTAGCTAAGGAGTATTCAATATCACTCCATACTTCGTTTAGAGCAATTGGAAGAGACTATCTCCCTCTTGAAGAGGATCTTGATTTAGAATGTGGGTATGTGGATTTAGTTTTCGCAACTTCTCCAGAAGTATTGCAGAAAATTGAAGAGATAAGAAAAAGTTTGCCTCCTGATGATAGAAATATGTCTAATCTACAAATATTTACTCTTCATTATCCTATGGAAGGAAGAGTAAGATGCAGAACAGAATATCCAAATATAGGTAGCAATTTTAGACGGAAATTTGATATTGAAGAATCCCATGGAACAACAGAAGAGCATATACTAAGTGGAGCCACTAATTTTATTCTTGAAGCAATGGCTACTGGAAGAAGTCTGAAACAAAGAAATCTTGTTGTTTTAGAAAAAGTTATGGATTCAACAGCAAGGTTATATATAAGTCCTGAAACAAAGAAAGATGAATGGAAACAAAGAAAGGTTCAAGAATTAAAAGAAAGAATTGAGGCAGTTGTTAAAGATGTTCGAGAGCATTGTCAGGTTAGAATTGAATTAGACGCATTGATTTCTTGTGCTCCTAAATCTGATAAGGTTGAGAAAGATCTTTTTAAAAGGTATGATGCAGGAGAAGGTGAGAGTTATTTTTATTTATGGGGCCCTAAAACACCAATAAAAGTGGATAGAATAATGAGAAAAGAACATCTTCCCAAGTTTAGAGAGTTCATACAGCAAAATCTTGCTCGAGGAATTCCTTCAAAATATGCATATACTTGTAGTGGATTTGAAAATAGGAAATATTTGGGTTTTGTACCTATAATTAATGTAGAATTCTTTGAGCTTAGTTCTTTGTATGCATATTGTCCATTAATGACAGATTTTTATGAGCGTGATGGTTACTTTAAGGGAGAATATGTATATCTCGGAAATTATCCTTGTGCAGATATTTCTAAGTTAAGGAAAGAGCATAGAGAGAAAGCAATTATTTTTTAAATAACTCGCGTATTACTTAATGATGAGGTTTTGACTACTGAAAAATCTGCTAAACCAACAAGATCGATATCAACAATGAACTTTATGTCTATTATCTTAAATTTATTTTTTAAGGGCTTTATAACATCCATCAAAAGTTTGTATATTGATCCACTGAAAATGCCATAATCAACAATTAAAACCTTTCTGTTTTGAAAATCTTCTTTATTAAATTTAATTCTTTTTCCTGCTGTGAGATCTGTTTTGTTCAGATTCATAAACTTAACGTCTATTCCTTCCTTAAGTAAATATTTCCATAGATTTAATGCATAATAATAACCTGTTCCGGAGAGAGTAATTATACAAGATTTGTCATTATCTAAATATTCTTTCAATTTTGGTCCAATTACAGCTATAAATTCATTTATTCTGTCTTGTATTTGAGTATCGGACTTTTTGTCTTCACCAACATAATTTTTCTTTATAATAGCCAGCTCATTTTCAAGCCGGTTTATCCAGTTTATATTTAATTTATATTCTCTATTGCTTTTTACCAGAATATTTTCTTCTAACATCTCATTTATCAACTTGAAAACTGCTTGATAGGTTACTCCTAATTTATACTCTTTATTTATTTCAAAAAATATTTTTTTTATTGATAGAGGAAATTTCCTTCCAAGAACTGATATAATTGCTTCTCTTACGTTTCTTTTCTTTGTCTTTCTCATTTCAAGCAAACTAATATTTGCCATGTTAAATATACATAGTTTACTATTTTAAACTTTTTGTTTATTTTTTTATCCTTAAATTATATTACTTCTTTTTCTCTTGCATTATTAACTAAACTAAGGAAGAAAAATGACAAATCAGAAAGATTTAGAAAAAGCATCTGAGAAAGGGGTTAAAGACAGCAGTACTTTCAAAAGGAGTGAAGATAAAAGCGATATTTTTGGAATTGGACATGCACTTAGTGAGCTTGTCCAACTAAGTTATCAACCACTAACAGATAAGGAATCAAAGACAGTTTATGATGCTGGATTTAATAAGGGAAGAGGAAAAAATAATATCAAAAAATAACAAATGAAAAATAAATTTATCTTTTTGATTGGAATTTTCTTGATTTTATTTAGTTTAAGTTTTGTAAATGCTTTAACACTAAACAAAACAAATATAAGTGTTGCAACTTTGAACAAAACCAATATAATTGTAAGTGCTGTAACACTAAGCAAAGGCGATATTGTTGAGGTTATAAATTCTGGAACTAATCTAAAAGTGCGTGATGCTCCTGCTGGAAATATTATTTCAACAAGGTCTGATGGCAATAGAGGTTTGATTATATCTGATTCTCAGACTGCTGCTCTTGGCGGAATAACATACATATGGTGGAAGATAAGGTGGGAGGATGGTGTTGAAGGCTGGAGTGCGCAAGGCTATCCGGGGGGAGTTGATTATCTTAAAAAAGTTTCTATAATTCCATCAACAAAATTTTCTATTAATGACAATATAAGAGTGGCTTATGATGCTGTAAAGGTTAGAACAGAGCCACCAGAACTTGCTGATACTGGAAACAAAGTTAATACTGGAAATACAGGAAAAATTCTTAGCGGGCCTTTTTATGGAGTTCCAAAAGGGAGTTCTGGATTTTATTATTTCTGGAAGGTTGATTATAATGGCTTTATTGGATGGAGTGCTGAAAATTATTTAGAAAAAGCCATGCCTGATTTAACAGTAACTTCTGTAAATGCTCCAACATCTGCCAAGGCAGGAGATTATATAGCTGTTTCATGGACAGTGAAAAATCAAGGCAGTGCACCTTCAAATTCATTCTATAACCGCATTTCCTTAGCAACAACACCTTATGGAACAGATATCTCATTGGGAAATTATTTTATGAATTCAATTAATGCTGGCTTATCTTTATCAGATGCTCAGGTTCCAAGAATTCCTGTTGACATGACTCCAGGAAATTATTATGTCACGGTATTTGCTGACACATTCCAAGCTATTGCAGAACCTAATGAGGATAATAATATAAATAAAGCTTCCAATATGATATATATAAGTGCTAGTTGCACAGATGAGTGTTCTTCTGGAACAAGATGTTCAGGAAATTACAAGCAAACATGTGGAAATTATGATGATGATTCTTGCTTAGAATGGGGAAATAATGTTGATTGCGGAAGCAATTATTGTGATAGTTTTGGAAATAATTATTGCAAATCAGGAAATGTTTATCATTCAAGAACTTGTTATGATAAAGGATGTTCTAGTGGAGCATGTTTTAATAATCAAAGAATAGATGAGCAATTAGTTCAAACTTGTTCTTCAAGTCAAATATGTTCAAATGGAATGTGTAATGAAAATCAGAAACCAACATGTTCTTTATCCTCAACTCCTCGTTCAGGAAAAGCTCCTCTTAAGGTTACATTCTCCTTAAGTGCAAGTGATTCAGATGGAATAATAAATGCATGGGTTTTAGATGTGAATGGAGATGGAAATGCAGATTATTCTGGAACAGGAAATCCGCCTTCAACATTGAGCCATACTTATAATAATCCTGGACAGCAAAATGTTATATTTCTTGTGGCAGACAATAAAGAAACACAATCTAATCCTTGCATAGATACAATAAATGTTGGAACAAATATACCTCCTAATATAAATTTGTCTGCAAGTCCATCATCAGGAACAGTTCCACTTACAGTTACATTCTCCTTAAGTGCAAGGGATTCAGATGGAACAATAATAACATGGGTATTGAATTATGGAGATGGAACATCTGATTCTGGAACAGGAAATCCACCTTCAACAAAAACACATACATATACAAAAAATAATACATATGGTGCAGTTTTGGCAGTTTCTGATAATGATAATGCAACTGCTTTTGCAATACAAAATATTAATGTGAATCCACAATGCACAAAAGATTCTGACTGCGGAAATAACAACTGGATTAATTTTGGTTTATGTCATGCAAATGATGTATGGCAGGATTATATAACTTATAAATGTGAGAGTGGAAAATGTGTAAGTTCAATTGAAAACAAGCATAAGGAAACATGTCCATCAAAGGTGTGTGGCAATTGGGCAAATGCTTATTGTAAGGATGGGGATGTTTATAATGCAAGAACTTGCTGGTATAAGGGTTGTGTTGATGGTGCTTGTCCATCAGATAGTTATATAGATGAAGAAAAGATTGAGGAATGCAACGAGTTTGAGTGTATAGATGGAAAATGTAAAATTCCAAATAAGGCTCCAAATCCTCCAATAAACTTAGATCAATTAAAATCTGATATGCTGGCAGAAATTAATAGTGGAGGAATAACAAATGAAAGAAGTGTTTTTTTCAAGGCTGATGTGAGTGATCCTGATAGAGATAAAGTCAAATTGCAGATAGAACTTAGAAGGGTTGATGAAAATAATGGGAATTTTTTAGGAAGATTTACCCAGCAAAGTGAGCTAATAAATTATAGCAAGATAAGTGTTCCTGCTTATGGATTAGTTAATGGAGAATATCATTGGAGAGTAAGAGCTGTTGATGAATATGGGCTTGCTTCTGAATGGATAGATTTTGGAAACAATCCTGTTTTATCTGAAGATTTTAAAGTAAAAATTAATTATATACCATTTGCAACATTTACATATTCTCCACAATATCCTGAAATAGGACAAGAAATTATTTTTGATGCATCTAATTCATATGATCCTGATGGTGGAACTATTTCTTACAGATGGGATTTTGAGGATGGCTTTTTTGCAGAAGGAAAAGCAGTTTCTCATAGTTTCTTAAATACTAAAAAGTATGCGGTTAATTTAACTGTAATTGATGATGAGGGAAGCCAAAAAAGCTATTCTAGAAGCATAGCTGTTTTTAGTAAAGAGCTGGAAAATAGCATTAATAATTTTGTGGACATAACAAATTTAGCATTAGATGGGATATTTGAATATGCAAATAATGATGCTATTGCTACAGATTATTTTGCAGAAAACATTCCAAAAAATGAGAATGAAGCAATAATTGGTTTGGCAGTTGATAGTTTAAGTGAAATATTTAGTTCCTTGGACATATTAAAAGTTTCGAGAGTTTCTGTTTTAAGTGTTTCAGATTATACTAATTTAGTTAAAAAATTTCCTTATCTTGAAGGTTTGATAGAAGGTATAGATAATTATGGATGGTTGTCTGCAGAGATAGGAAAAGATGCATTCTTTAAATTTAGTGAAGCAGCATCAATAGATCTTGCTAATAAGCTAAGAGAAAAAAATTATTCTTATTCTAACACTTTTTTTCCAATTTTAAGAGATAAGTATTATGCTAAAAAAGGAAATATAACTGAATTAAAAAATGAAGCTCTTCACAACATAGAAAGTTTAAGCCAGGAAGAAATAAACTTGTATAAAGAAGATTTAAGAAAAAGAGCAACAGCTAATGCAATTATTAAAGATATTTATTCTAATAAAGTGCTCTTGCCTGTTACATTTAGGGATATTAAATTAGAGGAGGCAATAGACTGGAAATCTATTTTTTCAAAGGTTTTTCTTGAGGTAGGAATGTTTTCAGGCAAACTTGCACTTTCACTTGCCGGTGCACCATGTTGGTTTATTTTTAGTATTTCTGGAGGGACTAGTGTAGCAGAAAAAGTGACAAAACTTAACACAGATTCTCAGATGGTTCTGATGGGAGCAAATGTCTTGGTTGATGGAGCTCATCAACTTGAGAGGGTTTCTAGAAATACTTATCAGGCTCTTGCGGATATCAAAAATAAAACTGCTCCAAAACCTGTAAAGGGAGAAATAATTTCTATTGAAAATTTTGAGGAAGGATATTATGAGTACAAAGAAGGAAGCAATATTTTTAGCAGTATTTTCTATAAAATAAGGCCTTTCTATTATGCAAATAAGTATTCAAAAGTTGAGGTTAACAATACAGGAAATGTTAAGGCAGTATTTGAACTTGTAACTCAATACAACAAAAAATTTTCTACAAGCTTATTAACAATGCTTCCTTTTTTAAAATATGAGCTTCCTTTTGTAACTACAGATGTCAAAGAAATTGAGCCAGGACAAACAAAAATATTTATTATTTGGTACATGGAAAAGAACGAAGGAATAAATCCTAAAAATCAAGATATTCGTTTTACTCTTCTTGGAGAGAATAATGGAATTTATTTAGTTGATTATGATATTACAAGATTTGACACAACAAAAATAGTTCTTGATAATACAAATATAACAAAAGAAGAATTAGAAAATGCTTCATCATATCCATATCCAGTCAGTTCTAAGTTTTTTAATAATACTCTTTTTATTTTCTTTGAAAATCCATTTGATTTTCCAGTTGGGGCAAATTTGACACAGGAAATTCCTTCTGATTTAGAAATAATTTCTGTAGAAAATGGAACAATTAATGGAAATAATATTTCATGGCAATTTAAATTAGAGCCAGAAGAAAGAAAAGAAATTACTATTGTTTTAAGGCCTAAAAAAGAAATTTTTGAAGAGATTAAAATTCCTCCTGGTTTATTAAAAATTTATGATTATATAAATGATAATTGGCTTGAGTTTTTGTCTAATAATCTTAGCATGTTAAGTGAATGCACAAAAGATTCTGATTGTGGCAATAATGGTTGGATTAATTTTGGTTTATGTCATGCAAATGATGTATGGCAGGATTTTGTAACTTATAAATGTGAAGCTGGAAAATGTGTAAGTTCAATTGAAAATAAATATAAGGAAACTTGCCAGTCAAAGAAATGTGGCAATTGGGCAAATGCTTATTGTAAGGATGGGGATGTTTATAATGCAAGAACTTGCTGGTATAAGGGTTGTGTTGATGGTGCTTGTCCATCAGATAGTTATATAGATGAAGAAAAGATTGAGGAATGTAATGAGCTTGAGTGCGTAGATGGAAGTTGCTGTAGCATTACAGTATTAAATAAATGCTCAAAATTAGACAAGCCAAATCAAGTTTATGTTCTAAATTCTAGTATAAATACTGGTTTTAAACTTACAAACTCTGTTTGTTTAAAGATAGAAGCAGAGAATATAACTTTAAATTGTAAAGGAAATAGCATAAGAAGTAATATGGGAATAGGAATTTATTCAGACAAAAAATTTACAACAATAAAAAACTGCAATATAAGCATGGGTTTAAGATATGATGGAACAGGTATCAAATTAATAGGAAGAGCTGATAATTCTTATATTTTTAATAATACATTAACACAGAATGTTGGTGGCATATATCTTACATTAAATTCAGGCACAATCATAGAAAATAATAATCTGAATGGAAATAAGATTGGAATTGATTTAGGAGATGTCTCAAGCCTAAGAATAATAAACAATATAGCAAATTCAAACCAATATGGAATTCGTGTTTTGTTTGGAGGATTAAATAATTTATTTATAAATAATATAGCAAATTCAAACCAGTATGGAATTTATTTCTGGACAAGTCCGCTTGCTTCTAATAAGAATAATCAGATAATAAATAATACTGCAAACTATAACAATGAAACAGGAATATATCTTTATGGATATCCTGGAAATATTATCCAAGAAAATAATGCAAGCTTTAACAAATACGGGATTTATTTAGATTATGCTTCAAATAATAATAGTTTAATTAATAATATTGTAGAATCAAATTTATATGGAATTTCAACTTCATATTCTTCAAATACTAATCTTCTATACAATAATGCAAATAATAACAGATTTTCTGGCATATTGCTCGGAAATCCTTACGCAGGCATAAGAGATGCTTCATATAGTAATATAACTGGAAATATTGCATGTGGAAATAATAAAACAATTTATTCTTATGATTTTCAGTGTAATTATCATAATAGAACTATTCCTAAAAATGTTTATGGGGCAATTCCTCCTGGATATGCTTATGGCTATGGAAATATTTTTTCTAGAATTAAAAAATGTGGAGATGGTTTTCCTTCAAATATAAGCTATGTTGCTTGTTGATTTTTTGATTTTTTGCTGTTAATAACTTCAATTATATTTGGAATAACCAATTTATTTATATATGCCTTTTTTCTATTATATTCATGACAGAGAAATATTTGCTTTTCTCGCTTGATGATGAAAAAAGCAAGAAACTTGGTGAGGTAATCTCTAATCCTAGTTGCAAGAAGATTATGAATCTGCTGGCTGAAAATGAGATGAGCGAGACAGAAATAGCAAATACTCTTGAAATGCCTATTAATACTGCAGAATATAATATCAAGAAACTTGTGGAAGCCGGGTTAATTGAAAAAGCAGAGCATTGGTGGAGCGTGAAAGGAAAGAAAATTCCTATTTACAAGCTTGCAAACAAGTATATTGTTATTTCTCCTAAACCAAGTTCAAAAAATGCTCTTAAAACTATCCTGCCTGTTGCTATTATTTCTGGGATTATTGCATTATTAATTAAATATTTTTCTGGCAATTTTAACCTGAGATTTGCAGAAAAAGCAACTGATTATCTTCAGGCTCCAAGTGCTGTTTCTGAATCAGCAGGAGCAGTGAATGCTGTTCATGTTTCTCTTCTTGACAAAATTTTATCCCTGCCTTCATGGGAGTGGTTTGCGATTGGGGCAGGAGTTGCTATTGTTTTATTTTTAATTTTAAGCTGGAATAAGTTCAAGAATTAATTTAGTTAGTTTTTTATATTCTCCTTTTCTTGATTATTTATGAAAGAAAAACAACCTCAAGCTGGAGATAAAGTAAAAATTTCAACTGTGAAAGAGGAGATAGAAGGAACTCTTCTTGAGAGTTATGAGCCTGGCATAATCTTGATTAAGTTGAAATCAGGTTATAATATTGGAATAAAAAAAGAAGACGTTGTTCTCTTGGAAAGAGAACCTGTTCTTTCGCAGAAAGAATCAAAGGCACCTGAATTAAAAAAAATTAAACAAAACCCAAAACTTCCGAATGTTGATATAATTATGACAGGAGGCACAATTTCCTCCCGCCTTGATGCTGAAACAGGAGCTGTAAAATGGCTGACTTCTCCAGAAGAGCTTCTTAAGTTTTATCCTGAACTGCTTGAAATCTGCAATATAAGAAAGATTAAGGTGCCATTTATGAAAGCCTCTGAAAATATGGATTATCTTGACTGGCAGGAAATAGCTAAAAACTGCGAAGAAAGTTTGAATGATAAAGAAATAAGCGGAGTTATAATTACTCATGGCACTGATTTTCTGCATTATACTTCTTCTGCATTGTCTTTCTTTCTTCGCGATCTGAACAAGCCAGTTGTATTGACTTATGCTCAACGCTCGAGTGATAGAGCTTCAAGTGATGCTGCTTTAAACTTGCAATGTGCTGCAAGAGCTGCAATCTCTGAGATTGCAGAAGTTATGATTGTTGGCCATTCTGGAACTAATGATGATTTTTGCTATGCTTTGCTTGGAAGTAAGGTTAAAAAGCTTCATAGTTCTAGGAGAGATGCATTCAAGCCTGTAAATTGCAAGCCTATTGCTAAAATATTCCTAGATAGAATTGAAAC
This sequence comes from Candidatus Pacearchaeota archaeon, assembly GCA_016866995.1. GTDB lineage: Archaea > Nanobdellota > Nanobdellia > Pacearchaeales > GW2011-AR1 > VGKQ01. The sequence goes on along the minus strand of VGKQ01000006.1, from coordinate 38,736 downwards.
AATAACTCAATTTAAAAGGAGAAATGACGGAAAAGTAAAATTAGATTTGAGCTTTAATAATAAAATTGCCCTGATTAAATTTTATCCTGGAATGGAGCCTGAAATCTTTGAATTTTTGTCAGGAAGGTATGAAGGAATTGTGCTTGAACTTGTAGGATTGGGGCATCTTGCGATTGATGAGGCAAGAAGAAACTTACTTGCTGCAATAAAAAAAGCAATTGATAATGGCATGATTGTTTGTGCTGCTTCTCAGACTATTTACGGCAGGCTTGATCCTCTTGTATACTCTCCTGGAAGAAAACTGATTAAGACAGGAATTATTTTTCTTGAGGATATGCTGGCTGAGACAGCATATGTTAAGCTTGGCTTTGTGCTTGGAAAAGCTAAAGAGCAAGAAAAAATTAAAAAATTAATGTTAACTAATATTGCAGGGGAGCTTAATTCTAGACTTGAAGAATAATTATCCTAATAAATCTGCTAACTCATCTTTACTAAGTTCTCGTATTTGCCTTAAAACTCCTTTTCCTAAGTCATGTTTTTTCTTGTGGTATGCTGCTAAGTAACCAATTAATCCAGGAGCAATTCCTTTTATTGAGTGCCCATATTCTTGGGCAAGTTCTGCCTCAGCTAGATTTGAATAAAGTGATCCATTACAAAACCCTTGTCTAAGAAAATTCATTCTTTCTTTAACAGGCATTTCTCCAAGCACTGGCAAATAATCTTCTGGGTGCTTGGCAATTTCTACTAATTCCAGTGTTCTTAATATGGCTGGATTCATTGCCCTTCTTAAGGCTCTTATTGTGCAAGGAGTTCTTGGCCTTGCTATAAATGCTTCTTCAAATAATGCTTCCACTCTTCCTACATCTTCTTCATTAACTTTTCTTATTATTGACATTTTAACCTCCTATAATTTATTTCGAGTTTTCTATATTAATAGATATTATTAGTATTTAAATCTTTCGGTTTTTCTATGAAAATAGAAAGATAAGGTTTTTATAGTATACTCGAATTATATTATTATGCCTCCTTTATTTGATGAGATTGTGCATAAAGCTTTGTCTAATGATGTTAGAAGGGAAATTCTGCTGAGCTTGTCGAAGAAAGAGAAATATCTGAGCGAGATTTCTTTGGAAATAAAGAAAAAACCCCAGACAATAGACTTTCACTTAAAAATGCTTGAAGAAATAGGGCTTGTTAAAGGTGAATGGAAAGAAGGGAAAAAATATTTTTATTTAACAGATAGGAAAATTGTTGATTTTCTCAGGCATAGAAAACCCATTCCAGAGGAATTCAGGCCTAAGGCTCCGCATGAGATAGTTTTGGATATGTGGGATGACATAAAAAAGAGGCTTGATAAAATTGAAAAAAGACTTGAAAAATTGGAAAAATAAGTTTGAGGCTGGTTGAATAAATTTAAATAATTCAAAATATATAATTAGATATGAAAAAATCAAAAATTATCTGGATTTTTATTCTTGTAGTTATTATAATTGCAGTTTTATTTATAAGATTTATAATTGGAGGAGATGAAGATGATTGGATAAAAGATTCAAGAGGGGTCTGGATAAAGCATGGAAATCCAGCTGAAACTCCTGCAGGAGTTTCAGAACAGCAAACTGCTATTTCATGCGCCTTAAATTTATATAAAGAAAAGAAAAACTCTGGAATGCAATTTTCATCTCAATGCCTTGGCAATTGCGGAGATTATGCTATAGATGTTGTTCATGTTCCAAGAACAGATGAGGATAATATTGAAAGTAATATATGCTCTGATTTTCGAGAAGCCAGGGTTAATCACTTTATTGAACTTGACAAGAATGGGGAAATAGTAAGAATAGTTTGATATTATTTTAAATAATAAATTATCAGAATTAAAAAATATATAACAAATTTGTAACAATAAAAATATAACTATAGATAATAACAGATTAATTTCTCTTCAATTTTATTATTTCTTTTCTTGGATAAGTTCTAATTTTATCCCGCCGAGATATTTTGCCAGAATATTGTAGATTAATGAAATTAGCAAACTCAGAACAAAAGAAACCACTGCAAATAATATGGGGATGGTATATAAGACGCCTGTACTTAACGCATTAAGCCCTGAAATAAAACCGTTGACATCTGAGCCACTCTGTTCTAGATATGCCTGAACATCTGGATTTGCAAGCTGCGCACTAAGGCTGTTTACAGTCATCCTTAAATATATAGAAAGAGCAATTCCAAGAATTATGCCAAATATTATCCCCATCAAGACGCATATCTTGACAAAACTCCAAACTCTAACTCTTTTTAATTCCATATTTCCTTTAATTTTTCTGGGTTTTTAAACATTTTTTAATTTTATTGTAACTGATTAGAAGTAAAGATATAAATAAATCTTTAAGAATTTTAGAGTTTAACGCTATCTTTATATATACTTTTTCTTTGTTCTTTTAATAAGGAAAAATAAGTTTATTCAAAAAATGAAGCAGAAAGAAAAAGAAGAAGTTATTTTAAAGAGCGGATTGGAGATACATCAGCAATTAGACACTGGCAAGCTCTTTTGCAGATGCCCGAGTTTGCTTAGGCAGGACAAGCCAGATTATGAGATTGAGAGAAAGCTTCATGTTATTGCTGGCGAAAGTGGAGAAATAGATGAAGCTGTAAAATTTGAGGCAGGACAAGGAAAAAAGTTTATCTATCAGGGATATTATGATAACTGCTGTTTAATTGAATTGGATGAAGAGCCGCCAAAAGAAATTAATTCTGAAGCTTTGAAAATCGCAGTTCAGATTTCACTTTTGCTTAACTGCGAGATTATGCAAAATTCCCAGATAATGAGAAAAACAGTTATTAATGGAAGCAATGTTTCTGGATTTCAGAGAACAGTTTTGATTGCAAGAAAAGGATATTTAGAAACTTCATTTGGGAAAGTCGGAATTGATTCTGTTTACCTTGAAGAAGATTCTGCGCGCCCTGCTTCTGCCAGCGAGGAAGATGATCCTGAGCTAGAAAATTCTAAAACTTATAAATTAGACAGATTAGGAATTCCTTTAGTTGAAATTGCAACAACTCCTGACATGAACTCGGGGGAAAAGATAAAAGAAGCTGCATTGAAAATAGGGGAGATTTTAAGAGCTTGCAAAGTCAGGAGAGGAATTGGGACTATAAGGCAGGATTTGAATATTTCTATTTCTGCTAATGGAAAAAATTCAGAGAGAGTTGAGATTAAGGGGTTTCAGGAGCCGAAAATAATGATTGAAACAGTTGAAAAAGAAGTTGAAAGGCAGAAAAAATGCCTGAAAGATAAAACTTGTGAGAGAGAAGTGAGAAAAGCAAATAATGATGGAAGTACAACATTCTTGCGTCCGATGCCAGGAGCTGCGAGAATGTATCCTGAAACTGATTTGCCTCTGCTTCATATTTCGCGCGAGCTGATAAATGAAGCTAAAAAAGAGCTGCCAAGAATGAAGCATGAGATTAAATCTGAGTTAAAGTCTTCTGGATTAGAAGAAGAGATGATTAATTTGATTATGTCTGAAAACAAGCTTGAGGATTACAAGGAATTGCTGGAAGTTTATGATAATCCTAATTTGATAGCCAAGCTTTTAGTTTTATGGAAAAAAGAAATTGCTTCAAGAGAGAAAATTCCTGAGAAAAAGATTGATGAAAAATTAACACTTGATGTTCTTGAAAGTATTTTGAATTTAATCAAGAGCAAGAAGATTGATGAATCCCAAGGAAAGAAGATTATGCTGGAAATTGCGAAAGGGAAAGAGATTAATGAAGCTTTGAAAGTAGAAAAAGTTTCTAATTTAGAAGATGAAGTTTTGAAGATAGTTAAGGAAAAGCCAGGATTGTCAATTAATGCTTATATGGGGCTTGTCATGGCTAAGTTTAAGGGTGTTTCTGGGAAAGAGGTTATGGATATACTTAGGAAGATTGTAAAATAGTGCTAATTTCCCGCGACAGTTGTAAATGCCTTGTCTGGCAAAGTTTTTCTATAATCTTTTCCTTCTATAATCATCTTATAACTGCAATCAATCATTGTCCCATCCTTTAATCTTTTGTGCATGGGGCCTCCATGACAATACTGCCACTCTGAGCAATCTTTGCAGTCCCCTTTCTTTTTCCAATCAAAACTTCTAAATTCTTTAAATCTATTTTCCCAAACATCCTTTAAATTATCTTTTCTAACATCTCCTTGAATAAAATCTCTTGAAATATTACTGCAAGAACTGATTTTTCCATCATATAATATTCCTAAATTATTTATTCCTCCAATACAATGAAAGAAAAAAGGATTTACTTCTCCTTCTAATCTCCTACCAAGCCACCCTGCACACCCTAGCTCCACCATTGTGCTTTTTGGATTTGCATAAGTTTGAAAATCTTGAACATACTGCTGATGCAAAAATGAAACAACTTGTCTCATTTGTTCTGGAGATAATAAATAGTTTCTATTAAGATTTGTCCGCCCGATACAATCAAGTTTCATCACGCGAAAATATCTTGCTCCAACTACATCCCTTGCTAGTTTAAATAATTCTGGCAATTCTCCTATATTTTCTGAATGAGCTACTGTTGAAAAAGTGACTACATACCCTTTTTGTGACGCTAATTTAGCTGTCCTCAAGGATTTTTCAAAAGAACCATCTCTGCATCCTCTAAATCTTTCATGAGTCTGCTTTAATCCATCTATACTAACTCCTATTCCAGTAACTCCATATTGCTTAACAATATTTAATAATTCAGATTTATCAGCAAGAATTACTCCGTTTGTTTGTATGTCAATATTTCTAAAACAAGATTTTTTGCTTATTTCTTTTAGAATGTCAATTAAATCCCTTCTAACAAAAGGCTCTCCTCCTGTTATATTTATATGCCTAAATTTAAACATATCAAATTGTTCAGCAATATCATTAAATACTCGAATAACTTCTTCTGCTGAAAGTTCCTGTTCCCTATTCCATGTCTCTCTCGGAGAACCGCAATGAAGGCAATTCAGATTGCAATCTCTTGTAGCTTCCCAGCTTACAATTTGGACAGGATGCTCTTCTATTAATCTTTCAATTTTAGACTTCCATCTATCAAAATAATCCATATAACTCCTATCACCTCAAGTTAAAGAGAAAACTCTTTGAAAATATCCTATTCTATTATCTTTAGGATGACAACCATATATATTATTAACAACTTCAACAGGATTCTGCCAGTCAGCCATTCTACTTTTTGCTGCTGATAATCTTGCAGGAGTTTCAGGATGACAACCATACATATTATTAACCAATTCTACTGGATTTTCTGAATCTGCAATTCTTTCCTTTACTCTTTCAAGTTTTGTTTGGGTTTCTAAGTCTGTCATTTTTGTTTTATCCTGAATTTATTTAGTTAGACTAAAAATCGCAGATATATACAACTTTTTATTAATAAGTTGGACAAAATAGTAAAATTTATAAATAATAAACTATTATGTTCAATATGCCACAAAAAATAGACTTAAAGGATAGAAGAATATTGTATGAGCTGGATATAAATTCAAGGCAGTCATATTCGCAAATAGGCAAGAAAGTTAAATTGCCAAAATCTGTTGTGCATTACAGGATTAATTCCCTTAAAGATAGAGGAATACTAAAAAATACTTATGCGATAGTTAATTTTATCAAACTTGGATATTCACAATATAAAGTTTATCTTAAATTTCATTCTATAAATCCCAAAAAAGAAGAAGAGATTATTAGTTATCTTGCAAAAAAAGAAAAAGTTATATGGGTAACTTCATGCAGGGGCGAATGGAATATTTCAATTACAATAATTTCAAAAAACATAGTGGAATTTGACAAAATTTTGAAGGACATAATCAATAAGTATGGAAAATTTATTTTAGATAAAGTTGTTTTAATTGTAAGTTATTCTCCTCTTTATTCAAGAAATTATATTGCTCCAGAAAAAGAAAAAAAAGAATTTTTGTACATGAAAAATATTGAAAATATAAAAGTAGATGAAATAGAAGAAAAAATATTAAAAATTTTGGCAAATAACTCAAGAGTTTCAATATTGGATATTATAAAAAAATTAAACTTGACAAGAGATATTATTAGTTATAGAACTAAAAATCTTGAAAAATCAGAAGTTATCCTTGGTTATAGGGCATTAATTAACTTAGATAACATAGGTATTCATTTATATAAAGTAATTCTAAGACTGCAAAATTTTTCAGAACAAAAAGAATCTGAATTAATCTCATATTGCAAATCTATTAAAAATATTGTTCAATATATGCGTTTAGTTGGAAACTGGGATGCTGAAATTGAAGTAGAAATAGAAAGCGAGGAAAAACTTTATGATTTAATAAATGAGATTAGAAACAAGTTTGGTAATATAATTAAGGACTATGAGGTGTTGCATATTGTTGAAGAGCATAAGCTGAATTTTTATCCTCTTTAAAGCGAGCCCGCTCACGGGCGAGCTTTTGGTTAATTCTATTGTTATCTAAATTTACATTCCGAAAAGTTTAAATACGTAATATTACGTAATTTGATTATGGAGCTTGTGGGAAAAATCAGCAAGGGGACGAGAATGGACCAGATATACATCCCTAAAAATCGAGCCGGATTTAACGGCGGGGAATATGTTTTAATCCTGCCTTTGTCAAGCCAGAATATTAAGAAAGAAAAATTTAAGCTGTTTTTTTATGGAATTAGCAATTTGGAGAAGATAAAACTGAGACTAATTGAGGAAATTTTTAATTTAATTGGAAAAAATGCTGATTTTGAAAATATTATTATAACAGGAAGCTTTCTTGAAAGAGGATTTTGCTTTAATGACATTGATATTTTGCTGGTTTCTGGCAAGAAAGGAGATTATGAGAATATTAAGGGAAAAATTGAAGATAATTTTGGGATTAAAGCTCATTTTCTGATTTTAAATAATAAAGAGCTTGCTTCTGGCTTGTCTTCTGAGCCATTATACGAAATGATGCTGAGCAAATGCATATCCTTGAAAAGAATTTCTTTGAATGTGAAAAGAAAAATCAACTATAAAATTTTAGACTTGGCTCTGCTGAAAAGCAAAACTTTAATTGACAATTTCAAGATTTTAAATGGAAATGAGAAATATTATCTTGTTTTGAATATGATTTCTATTCTTTTGTTTGTTCAGGGAAGAAAATTAAGCAAGGAGATTATTAACAGAGAAATTGAAAAATTATTTAGTGTTAAAATAAGCGAGATTAAAAACAATTTTGTTGATATTAAATTTCTAAAAAGATACAAACAGATTTATAATAAAACTTTTAATAAAATTATGGAGAATATAAAATGAACAGGAATAAGCTTATTGAGATATTTATTTCAAATCTGGCAAATTCTATTATCCATAAAATTCTTGAGAAAGCAATTGAACAAGCAGAGATTGCTGAAAAATATGACAAGGAAGTAAGAAACAGCTGGCAAATTGCAAAAATATACAGGGAAAAAATAAATCCTTCAAATAGAAGTTTGCCTTTTAGAGATATTTCAGAAATTAAAAGCAAGATTAAGAGCAAAATCGAAAATGAGCTGAAATTGAGAATAGAAAAAGGATACAAAAATATTAATCTTGAATTAATCGAAAAGTTTATTGAGAGAGCATTGAAGGATATGCTTGTAATAGAAAAAGCTTAAAAAGCTTGAGAAACAAGCTCGCCTCATCAGAGGCTCGCTTTAAGATAGATTTTTATATAACTCTATTTTGAATAAATTATGTTAACTAAGGAAGAAGCAAAAGAGAAAATTGCTAAGCTTGTAAAAGAATTTTCTGAGATTCATAAAGCTCATCTAGACTCAATGCCCGAAGAAGATATAAAATTTCAGTTTATTGAGCCACTTTTTGAAGCTCTTGGCTGGGAAAGAAAAGATATTTCAAAAGAAAAAAGAGTTTTAAAGGGAAGAGCAGATTATATTCTTAAACTTGGAAATCAAGAAGTTCTTGTTATTGAAGCAAAGAAAACAAATGTCTCTTTAATGGAGGAAGAAGGAAGGCAAACTGTTTCTTATGCTTATCATAGAAAGATTAAGTTTGCAATTTTAACTAATTTTAAAGATATTCGAGTTTATCATGCTCTTTCAAATATAAAAAATATAGACAAAAATTTGCTAAAAGTAAATAATGCTTATTTTAGGTTAAATGTAAGCGAGTTTTTAGATAAATTTGATTTGTTATGGCTCTTATCTAAAGAGAGTTTTGAACAGCAAGAGATTAATAAATTACTTTCTGCAAAAGATGAAAAATTAAATAAGCCGGTTGATGAAAGCATACTTGATGATTTATTGAATATTAGGAGTTGGCTTTCTAAGGAGCTAAAAGTTAAGAAAAATTATCTTGAGCAGGAAAAGATAGATGAGATTATACAGATTTTAATTGATAGATTGATTTTTATTAGAAGTGTTGAGGATAGAGGATTAGAACCAATGAATTATCTGAAAAGTTTGGAAAGTGATGTTAGGCAACAACAAGTAAAACTTCAGTTATTTCCTTATTTACTTGAAAAATTTGCAGAGTTTAACAAGAAATATGATTCTAAGCTCTTTGAGCCGGGCTTGCTTGAGAAAGAAGGGGCTTTTTCTGATGATATTTTAAGAAAAGTTATCCTTACTTTATATTCTGGAACTGAAAATAATCAGGAGAGATACTTATTTGATCAAATTCCAGGAGATTTGTTTGGGAGCATTTATGAGCAGTATTTAGGGACAATTTTAGCAAGCACTGAAAAGAGAGTTAAGCTTGAAAGCGGAAGCGGAAAGAGAAAAAAGATGGGAATTTATTATACCCCTTCTTACATTGTTGATTATATTGTTAAGAATAGTGTCAAAGAATATATTAAAGACAAGTCAATTGATGAGATTTTGCAAGTGAAAATTGTAGACCCTGCCTGTGGTTCTGGCTCATTTCTAATTAGGGCTTTTCAGGAAGTTTGCGACAAAATTGAAGATTTATTAAAAGCAGGGAAGAGAAGCGAAAAATGGACTACTTTTAAGAATTATAAAGAGAGATTAAGTTTAGGACAGAAAGCAATGATAATGGGCAATTGTATTTATGGGGTAGATTTGGATGAGAAAGCTGTTGAATTAGCAAGATTAAATCTTCTTCTTAAAATGCTTGAAGGAGAGGATCAAGAAAGTAAAAAGTTGATGTTGCCTCATTTAGGGAATATCAAATGCGGAAATTCATTGATTGATGATCCAAAAGTCTCAGATAAAGCTTTCAAGTGGGAAGTTGGCTTTAAAGATGTCATGGCTTCTGGAGGATTTGATGTTGTGATTGGAAATCCTCCCTATATAAGGATACAAACCTTGTCTGGTTCTTATAAGAAGATAGCAGAGAGTTATTCTAAAAATTATGAATCTGCACAAGGGAATTATGATATTTATTCTTTATTTGTGGAGAAGGGAATTAAAATTTTGAAAGAAAAAGGAAAGTTAGGATTTATCCTTCCGAACAAGTTTTTTATATCTAATTATGGAAAACCTTTAAGGGACTTTATAACTAAACAAGAATACCTAAAAGAGGTTATAAATTTTAAAGACAACCAAATTTTTGAAAGAGCAAGCACCTATACTTGTTTATTATTCTTACAAAAGTCTCTAAACAAAAAAATAAAATATTCTGAAATGGCTAATATTGATAAAATATCAGAATATTTAGATATAATCTCTCAAAAAAAGATGTTTGATAATAGTGAACTGAAAATAGGAGAAATTAATTTAATAGATTTAGGAGATGTATGGAATTTTAATGTTGGAAATTGTTTCGAGATAATTAATAAGCTTCTTTCTATAAGAACCACTTTAAAAGACTATAAAGATAAATATTTTCAGGGTGTGGCAACAAGCGCAGACTCTATATATCTTGTAAAAATAATAGAGGACTTGGGAGATAAAATAAGAATCAGAAGTGAAGCAACAAATAAAGAGTATGTCATAGAAAAAGAATTAACTAGAAAATTAGTAAAAGGAAAAGATATAAGTAGATATTTTGTAGATTACTCAAATAGAATCTTAATTTTTCCTTATGTTAAAAGAGAAAGTGGCTATGAACCTCTCTCTGAAGAAGAGATTAAAAAATATAAAGGAGTATATAACTATTTTAAAGAGTTAGAAGATAATATTAAAAATAGAGAACATAAAAAATTATCTAAATCTAAAAGTTGGTTTGCATTAACTTATCCAAGGAGTATAAACTTATATGATTTACCTAAGATAATGACACCCAATAGTGCCTTTCGTCCATCATTTTATTTTGATGAGACCACTCATTATTATATGACTTGTGGTGTTGCAGGAGGATTTGCAATTATATTAAAGAATAATTCAGAAGTATCTTCAAAATATCTTTTAGCAATTTTGAATTCTAAGCTAATGAATTTTCTTAATAAAAATATAGGGACTTCTTTACAGGGAGGATATTATTCTTATGATCCTAAAATAATATGCAGGTATCCTATCAAGATTGCTTCAAAAAATCCGCAACAAAAAATTATCTCGCTTGTCGAAGAAATGCTAGAACTGCAGAAAAAATATCATGATGAAAAAATTAGCGGAAATGAAAAGGAGAGATTAAAACAACAAATTGACAATGTTGATTATGAAATTGATGAAGAAGTCTACAAGCTTTATGGTATAACTGATGAGGAAAAGAAAATTATTGAGGAAAGCTTAAAATCAAAGCCAGACTAATAAAATTTAAATAGGTAACAAACTATATTAATAAGAGGTTGAGAGGCAAAATGGAGCTTGTGTCATTAAAAAATGTTTCTATGAACTCGAAGATTTTATTACTTGAAGAGCTAGGTTATGGCTCAAATGGCAAATTTGTGTTGGATTCTAATGGAAACAAAGTTCTTGACAGATACTTAGAGATACCAGTAGAAGTAGAAAATATGGTTATTCTTCCAGGTAGCGAAATAGTTCTTGACAATAATGAGCTAAGTATTTCCAAGTATATCGAGGAGTTTGGAGATGTCTTCTGATGACCCTATTGAGAGTGCTGCTGCTGGGATTACAAAAGGAATTATTGAGCTTTCATCTGAAAAAATAAAAGAATGGATAAGAAAGTTTAAGGATAGAAAACTTGCTTTTATTCAAGATAAAAGTGTTATAGAAGTTGTTAAGGAGCAATATGCTTCTGGTGAGAGCAAGTTTTATAGCAAATATATCAAAAATAAAGATATTCTATTTTTGACGAGGTTGGGCTTAACTTTAAGAAAGATAGAAAATGATATAGAAAGAGTTACAAACTTGCAACAGAAAATACTGAAAAAATATGAAGTAAGAGGTCTTCATATCTCTTATTTTGTGCAGAATGGCATTTTAAACAGATATATAGGGCTTTTAATTGAAGATATTTCTTCTGAAGAAGAATTAGAAGAAAAGATACTTAATATCTTGGAAAATATTGAAAAGCATACTCTTTTTGTAACTGGACAAGACAAGCCTGAAAGAGTGATACAAAGTGCATTGACAATAGTTTCATCGCATAATCCTACAATTTTTATAGTCTCAGGCATTGGTTCTGCATCAAAAATAGTCAAAGAATGTTCACAAAAGTTAGAGTCCTTGATGACAAATTATGAACTTGAAAAAGTGAGTGGTGGTAAAAAAGAAATTTTGTTTTTTAAAAGAAAAGTTAAAATATAGAAAAGAGCCTCACTAAATGTTTATAAATCTAAAAATCAGGAGATAAACATGGAACGCAGATACATAAAAGACATATTGGAAAAAGGAAAAGAGGAGAAAGTTCTTGTGAAAGGGTGGGTTCATGAGACAAGAGAACTTGGAAAAATCAGATTTCTTATTTTGCGGGATGTAACTGGGATTATTCAAGTTGTGGCTGTGAAAGATAATTCTGAATTTAAGAAAATGAATCAATCCCGCGAGAATGTGATTTCTGTTTCTGGAAATCTTGTTAAATCAAAACAAGCACCAGGAGGAATTGAGATTGTTCCTGAAAAAATTGAAGTAATTGCAGAAGCTGAACAGCCTCTTCCTATAGATGTTTCTGATTTTTCAAAAACAGAGCTGCCGAAAAGATTAGATTACAGGTTTTTAGATTTGCACAGAAAAAGAACTCAGGCAATTTTCAAAATTCAATCTGTAATTTCTACTGCATTCAGAGAGCACTTTATAAAAAAAGGATTTGTTGAATTTCAGCCACCCTCTATAATTTCAAGTGCAAGTGAAGGAGGCACAGAATTATTTCCTGCAAAATATTTTGAGAAAAATGCTTATCTTGCTCAATCTCCACAATTATATAAACAAATGATAGCATGTTCAATGGAAAAAGCAATGACAATTACTCCTGTTTGGAGAGCAGAGAAGCATAATACAATAAGGCACTTGAATGAGAGCAGACAGATGGATATAGAGATGGCATTTGCAAATCAAGAAATAATTATGAAAGAATTAGAGGAAGTTATTCAGTATATAGTTAGACAAGTGATAGAGAGATGCGAAAAAGAACTTGATTTACTTAATGTTAAATTAAAAGTTCCAAAAGGAGTTTATCTTTCATATGAAGAAGCAATTAAGAAAGTCAAGGGAAAGATAGGAGAGGACTTCACTCCAGAACAAGAGAAAAAGCTTTGTGAGATGTATCCTGATTCAGTTGTTTTTACACATTCTTGGCCTTCTTCAATCAAACCATTTTACATTATGCCAAAAAATCAGGAAAAGAATGCAAAATATACAGAGGGGTTTGATGCTCTTTACAGAGGAATTGAAATTTCTTCAGGAGGACAGAGAATTCATATTCCAGAATTGCTTGAGAAAATGATAAAAAAGAAAGGACTGAATCCTAAAGATTTTAAGAGCTATATTGACAGCTTCAGATATGGTGCTCCTGAACATGCAGGCTGGAGCATTGGTTTGGAAAGATTTACAATGGTTTTGCTTAATCTTGGAAATATCAGAGAAGCTTGCATGTTTCCGAGAGACAGGGATAGACTTGTGCCTTAATTAGATTTATAAAACTTAATTCTTATTAATAGACATGAAAATAGGATATATTATTCACCCAAGAAAAGATGTAATCAAAAGAATTGAATGGATAGGCAAGCATAAATTTGATTTTGTTGATTTGTTTTTAGAAGAGGATATTGCTGTTCCTGAAAAAATTAATATTGCTCAAGTTAAATCAATATTAAAAAAATATAATTTATCTGCAGTCGGGCATACTGCATGGTATCTTCCTATAGGTTCTCCTATAAAATTAATTAGAGAATGTGCAATTAAAGAAGCTGAAAGATATTTTAAGATTTTTAGGCAATTGAAAGTCGAGTATGTTACAATTCATGCATTTTGGCCTCCAAGTATTTTTTCTGATAATGAAGGAGTTGAATATCAAATTGAAACACTAAAAAAATTAGTAAAAATATCAAGAAATTACAATCTTCGCTTGATGTATGAGCCAATTGATACAGAAAGAGACAATCTTAAAAATGTTTCAAAAATTTTAAGCAATGTTTCTGAATTATATTTTCATTTAGATATAGGGCATGCAAATCTATATAAGAAAAAAATAAATGATTTTATAAAAAAATTTCATAAAAAATTAGTGCATATACATTTGCATGACAATCATGGAAAAGAAGATGAGCATCTGCCATTAGGAAAAGGAAATATTGATATTGAAAAAGTTATAAGAGAATTGAGAAAATATGATTATGATGGGACTATTACTTTAGAAATTTTTAAGGGCAATAATAAAGACTTGTTAAGAAGCAAGGATAAATTAAGAAAATTATGGAATTCTGAATAACTTTATAAAACTTAGTTTTTATTCAAAATTTAACCCCAAAACTTTTTTTATAAACAGTTCAATTTCCTGGATTTTTTCTTTATTCAGAGAAACTTGCAATCCATAATTAGTTGGCTTAGTTAAGATATAACCTTTTTTTATTAATTCATGAGCTATTTTATCAACATCTTTTCCTTGATGGCTCGGAAATCCACTTTTTAATGTATCAAAATGAGTGTGCTTGTTTCCAATAATTCTTTTTCTTCTTAGATTATAAAGCAAAGTAGCTTTAATGTTATCTTCATCACTAAAAACCATTTTTACCTCTTTTTTGTTCTAAATCCCCACTATTTTTCTAAGAAAAAACCCTTTAAATATTTAATAATATTTCAATAATTGTTAATAAAAAACATAAATAGAAACATTTATAAATGCAGGAATCCTACAATCTCTATGGAAAACGAAACAGTTTTTATAGAAGTATTTGGAAGCAATCCGGTAATGAGAGTTTTGGATTTTTTAATTGGATTTCAATTATACGATTATCCTTTAACAGAGATAGCAAGAAATTCTGGTGTTTCCTATTCTACTTTGCAGACATTCTGGAATAATCTTGAGAAAAATAATATTGTAATAAAAACACGAAGAGTTGGAAAGTCTGATTTATATAAGTTAAATATAAAAAACCCTGCTGTCCAGCAATTAATAAGATTAGACTGGAATCTTGTTAAGGGCGTTGAAATTCCTGTTTGATTATGGAAAGAAAATTTAAAATTCTTGCCACTGGAAATTTTTACTTCCCTGCTCTTGATACAAACAAAAAATTTATTGTTCTTGATACAATTGATTTAGAGATAAATATGAAAAATAATAAAGTATTCAATCATCTATTAAAAAAGGAATTCTGGATTTTCAAGTCTTGGCAGAACCAATTTGGAGTGAGCTTAAAAAATTTATTAGAAATAAAAAAGAGTATAAAAACTGCTGGTTTGTGCCTTTAAGAATAAGCCAGATTAATCACAAATTTGTAGTGAGCATAGATGCTTTGAAGAAACAATAAACTTATAAAATACTTCTATCTTCTTATTATATGAAACAGCCAGACAAAGAAGAAATCTTGAAGCAAGCAAAGAAAATTATGGATAATTTTCATTCTGCACTAGAAAAGATTGAAAAAGAGAAATTAGAAGAAGCAAGAGTTGAGAGAGATGAATGCGAGAGAAATGAGACTGAGACATGGAAAACTGATTCTGATTTTCGAGAAATTATGTTTAAGAATGCAAAAAGAAAAAAAGATGAATGCATAGAGGCAGAGAAGGGAAAATGGACGCAATAACAGAACTTAGAAGAGAAATAGATAAGACAGATGCAAAAATATTAAAATTAATTGAAAAAAGATTTGAAATAAGCAAGAAGATTGGAGAAATAAAAAAAGAAAATCATATTCCAGTAGAAGATTGTGAGAGAGAAAATGAGATAATTAACAAGGAAGCAAATAATTCAAGGTTATCAAGAAAGTTTATTAGTGAATTGTTTAATTTAATATTTAAGGAATCTAAGGAGATGCAGAAATGACAATTTTATTAGAGCCGAGAATTGAAGCAAAAGAGGCAGAACTAATAGAGAGAATTGAACAAATTGTTAGAAATGAAGATTCGAAACAGACAATTGATTCTATTATTGATAGGGCAGAGCAGGAAATAGCAAGATACTCATTAAGATTAGAAAATCCTAATTTTATTTTAAGAAGAAAATTGGTAGAAAAACTAAAACAACTTGCAAGATTTGACAATCCTCTTGGAAATGTGTTTTCTAATTTTGAAACAGATGTTATTGGATTGATTGAATTACTTAGTTCAGAACTTCAGGGAGCATATAAAGAGCTTTATCATGGATTATGCAACAAAATTTTTTCAAGTTATATGAGACAAGCAAGAACAGAAAATTATCATAATTATGAAATGGACTTTAGAGACCCATATAAAAATGAGCAGTGGGAAGTTCCAGTAGTTCATATCCACAGAGATATTTTAGAAAGTGGAAAAAAACAAAGAGCAAGAAAAATTAATAGACAAATATGGAAACAGAAAAGAGACTTCAGATATACTTGAAAGAAATTGAAAAAAACAATCAGAAAGGGAAAAAGATAAATGCAATTTTGCAAATAAATCCTAATTCCGAGAAAGAAGCAAAAGAAATTGACAAAAAACTGGAAAAAGGAAAAGCAGGAAAATTAGCTGGAAAAATTATTGCAGTCAAGGCAAATATAAATGTGAAAAATTTGCAAGCAAGTTGTGCTTCTTTAACTTTGAAAGATTATATTTCTGGTTATGATGCTAGCGTGATTGAAAAAATTAAGAAAGAAGATGGATTAATTATTGGAATTACAAATATGGATGAGTTTGCTTGTGGTTCATCTGGGGAAACTTCTGCATTTTCTCCTTGTAAAAATCCTGCTTGCTTGGATTTAATTCCTGGTGGTTCGAGTTCTGGCTCAGCTGCTGCTGTAGCTGCAGGATTTTGTGATTTAGCTCTTGGCTCTGATACAGGGGGGAGCATAAGAAATCCTGCTTCTCACTGCGGTGTTATAGGAGTTAAGCCAAGTTATGGACTAGTTTCAAGATATGGTTTAATTGATTTATCTATGAGCTTGGACCAGATTGGAGTTTTTTCTAAAAATATTGATGATGCTGTTTTATTGCTGAATGTTATAAAAGGCAAGGATGAGAAAGATGCTACATCATTTGAGAGCAAGGAAATAAGATTAGAAAAATTAAATAAAATTACAATAGGAATTCCTAAAATTAATATACAAGATTCTAGGATAAACAAATTAATTGATGATAAAGTTAATGAGATTGCGAAGAAAAATAATTGGGAGTTAGTTGACATTAAACTTGAGCATGTGAATTTAGGAGTTCAGACTTACTATCCTATTTGTTATGTTGAATTTTTTTCAGGAACAAGAAAATTTGACGGAAGAAGATTTGGGAAGAAGATTGAGGAAAGCTGTGGAGAAGAGGTTTTAAGAAGAATTTTAGGAGGGAGCGAGATTTCAAAAGCAGAATTTAAGGGATTGTATTATCGTCGTGCTCTTAAGGCTAAAAACATAATTAAGAAAGAGTTTGAAGATGCTTTCAAAGACGTTGATGTTATAATTATGCCAACTGTGCCAAGATTGCCTCATAAACTTAATTCGAAGATTTCAGTTGAGGAGATGTATGGTTATGATGTTTTAACTGTTTTAGCTAATTTAGCTGAAATTCCTGCAATTAGTGTGCCTGCTGGGAAGATTGATAATGTTCCTGTCGGGCTTCAAGTTCTTGCCCCGAGATTTTCTGAGAGCTTGATGCTTTCTGTTGCCGAGCAATTCTCCGAGACTAAATAATTATATTAACAAACAGGATTGCGAGATGGAGAGTTTGAAAATCTCAAATAATTTTATATTTTTCATTAATTCTTCTGTGCAAGCCAGATGTTAAATCTTTGTTGAGAGTATTACTCCAAAAGCCATTTCCACAAAGGAATAAACTTTATTTTTTTATTGCATATTTTTTCTTTTCCATCATAATCCTTTGTGATTATAACCAAATCTTTGCATTTTAATTCCTTACTTGCTTTTATTAATGCTTTAACTTCTCTTTTTTTTGTTTCTGCATTATCTACATTATAACAAACTTGTATCAATTGCTTGGCTTTTAATCCTTCTTTTACAACAAAATCAACTTCTTCGTGCTGGATGTTTTTCCAATAGAAAATATCAATCAAATAATTATCAAAAGATTTTTTCTTTAATTTAAGAAAAACTGCATTTTCATAAAGTTTTCCATAATCTTTGCTAAATTTCAGCCCAATAAAGTTAAAGATGCCATTATCAATGCAGTATATTTTTCTTGGGTTTTGAAACCGGTCTTTAATCTTATAAGAAAAAATCAGGTTGTCAAAAAATAAGAAAGAATTTTTTATCAGTCCGAAATAATTTTCTATTGTCGGAACCGATATTTTTATGCCTCTGGACTTAAAATAATTTGCCATTTTGTTAAAACTAAGCAAAGAGCTTACATTTCCTGCGAGATAATATGAAAATTCCTCTATAACGCTTTCTTTTCTTATATTCCTGCTTAAAATATCTTTACTAAGAATGTCATTGAATAATTGGCTTAGTATCTGCTCTTTATTTTCTGAAAGAACAACTTCTGGAAAACCTCCAAAATTTAAGTATTCTTCAAGAAACTTTTTTATGTTTGCTCTGTCTTTTTCTGTCAAAATCTTTTCAATTTCATATTTTTTGAATTTCAAGAATTCTCTAAATGAGAGAGGCATTAATGTTTTTGATAGATGCCTGCCTGTCAGCAATGTTCCATAGTCCTTGCTTAAGAGGGAAGCATTTGAACCTGAAACAAATATCTTAATTTTTCCTTTAAATTCATCATAGACGCTTCTTACATGTCTTTCCCATCCTCCTATTTTTTGAACCTCATCCAGGAATAAATAAACTTTTCCTTTATTCAAAAGATTTTCAGAATGAATTAACTCTATAATATCATCAAAGTATTCTTTTTTTAATGGAAAAAGCTTTCTGTTCTCAAAATTTACATAAACTATTGATTCTTTGTCGGCTTTTTTAAGTAGCTCTTTTATTTTATTGAACATCAAAAAAGTTTTGCCGCATCTTCTTATTCCAACTATATCATTTATCAAATCGCTTGAGTCTATTTCAACTTCTCTTGAAATAACTTCTGGCAATTCCTTTTCCCAAAATTCGTATATTACTTCCCTTATCATTTTATTTATACTTAATGATATTTATTAATATTGTTAAGTATATTTAATACTATTTAAACCTTTTGGTGCGGGGATTATTAGAACTTGATGCTTTCTGTTGGGAAGATGCTTGAAAAATGATTTTTAATCCTTAGGTAACACGCCCCACGATAAGTTAATCTTAAGGATTAACTTCCCAACATTTTCCTCGGGAAATAGAAAAATTAAATTAATTATGGGCAAGTAACCTTTGTGGTTTTTATATTATCTTGTGATAACCCTACTTCAATATTATGTTCTCCAGAAGTATAATTTTTATCTTTTGTCTTAACCACTGTGAATACCTGACCAGATTCCCCCACCTTTATATCAAACGGCCAAACATCTATTTCCTGTCCATCTATTTTATGAACAACCCAATCATTTTTTGAAATATCAGAAGAACCAGTGTTTTTTACAACTACTTCTATACCGTTCTTCCCAAATGAATCTCTGCATAATGTTCTTGTGTTAACAAATTCAAAATTCTTTTCTCCAGTTTCAGATGAGAGGCACTGACTACAAAAACATTGTACAGCATTAATAACTCCTTCATTTTGTAGTCTCGCAAATCCTCCAGTCCCTGAAGGTCTACCACCCGTTTCTACACATTTATTCTTACAATAATCCATTATGCCTTCATCATCACATCCATTTTCAAAGACATCGCAAGCAAAAAATATACTGTATAAGCACTCTTCTGGATTATATTGATTGTAAATCGCTATTCCTTGTTGAACTTCGTTGCCATATGCAATAACCATTTTTCCTTGACCCGTATTACTTTGATTTTCATTTTCTTCAGTATTAGTATTTTCAATATTTGACTTGGTTTGGGTGTTTATACTTTGATTTTGAATATCTTGATTTTGTGAAGATGTATCTTTTTCATTTAAACTTTTAAAGATATAAAATCCTACTACCATAATTACTATCACTACAAAAATGGCTATTATTATATAAGTTCCTCTTTTCATAATTAATTTACTTATTATATATTTATAAACATTTAGTTCAACTCCTTTCCACAGCGCTAAACTTTTTGGTAATACGCCCAGCCACTACCCTAAACTTTTTTAATCAGAAGTTATTCGGTTTATGTAGGAGATTTAATCCTAAGGATTAACTCCCAAGAGTCTAAAAACCAAAAGATATATAAACTATAGTTTGACTATAGTTATATGGTAACCACGATACAGCTTAATGAGAATGTGAAAAGTGCACTTGATAGAATGAAAACTAATAAAGAAACTTATGAGCAAGTAATTTTAAATTTAATGAAAATTGCTGAAAAATGCAAAAAAGAGCAGGAGCAATTGTTAATTGAGGGTTATAAGGAAATGGCTGAAGAAAGCCTGAAAATAACAAAAGAGTTTGAATCAATTGAAAATCTTGACGATTGGGAGTGGTAAATGCAAATTAAAAGAGGGGAAATATTTTTAGCTAATTTAGAGCCAACAAAAGGGAGAGAGCAAGGTGGAATTCGTCCTGTTTTAATAATTCAAAATGATAATGGAAATAAATATTCACCTGTTACAATTACTGCTGCTATAACCTCAAAAATATTTAAAAAAGAGTATGCGACTAATATCTTCATTTCAAAATCTGAATCCAGATTAGATAAAGATTCTACGATTATGCTAAACCAAATCAGAACGATTGATAGTTCTAGATTAATTAAAAGAATAGGATTTCTTGATAATTTTACAATGAATAAAGTTGATAGGGCAATTAAAATCAGCTTGGCTCTTGACTAAGGTGAAAGATGAAGAAAAATAAATTTTTCAGCCTTTTAAATTCTGAAGAGATTTAAAATGAAAGAAAAATATTGCGAGAATTATCCATTATGGGCTGTATTTCTGACAAATCTTGTTTCAATAGGAATTTATTTAATCGGAATATTTATAATATTACAGATTGGAATTATCTGGCTTGTTTTATATTTGATTTATATTCTTTTCTTGGAAATCAAGCTGATGAGAGGGCATTGTGTTGACTGCTATTATTACGGAAAAACCTGCGCATTTGGAAGAGGAAGAATAAGCAGCTTATTTTTTAAAAAAGGAAATTCAAAAAATTTCTGCAACAGAAAAATAACCTGGAAAGATTTAATTCCTGATTTTCTTGTTTCTTTAATTCCTGTTATTATTGGAATTGTTTTGTTGATAATAAATTTTAGTTTTCTTGTTTTGCTGTGGGTTGTCTTGCTGATTATTCTGACATCTGCTGGAAATGCTTTTGTCAGAGGCAAAATAGCATGTAAATACTGCAAACAGAGAAAAATTGGATGTCCTGCTGAAAAATTATTTAAGAAAAAGATTGATTAACTTTATAAATATTTGAAGAATTTTTAAAAAATGAGAATAGGAAAAATTAATCTGAAATTTTTGGGAAATTCCGGGTTTTTAATTGAAAATGATAAAAAAATTTATATTGATCCTTACAATATCTCTGAAAATCTGCCTAAAGCCGACATAATTCTTGCAAGTCACGGACATTATGACCACTGTTCTCTTGCTGATATTGAAAAAATTGTCAAGAAAGGAACAATTATTGTTGTTTCTGCTGACTGCCAGAGCAAGATTACAAGAATAGAAGATGTGAATATGCAGATTATTGAGCTGGGAGATGAATTAAATTTTGAAGGAATAAGAATACAGGCTGTTCCGGCTTATAATCCTAAAAAGCAGTTTCATCCAAAATCAGAAGGATGGATGGGTTATATTATCAAGTTTGAAAATATTATAATTTATCATGCAGGAGACACAGATAAAATTCCAGAAATGGAAAAATTGACAGGATATGGCAAACAGGGAAATGAGTTTATTGCTTTGTTGCCTGTTGGGGGGAATTATACAATGGATGCGAGCGAGGCTGCTGAGGCTGCTTCTTTAATCAAGCCAACTCTTGCGATTCCAATGCATTATGGAGCTGTTGCGGGCTCGGAAAAAGATGCTGATAATTTTGTAAAATTGTGCTTTGAGTTTGGAATAAAAGCTATAAAATTGGAGAAAGAGATATGAAACCTGAATTTATTGCAGGAGATGAGAAGAGATTTTTTGAATTTATAGGAAACTTGCAAGAGAAAGACAAAATTGCTATAATCTCGCATACAGACCCCGATGGGATATGCTCTGCTGTTATTGCTTCCAGAATTATCAAGCCCGATTATATTGATTTTATAAATTATCAACAAGGAATTTACTTTAAAGTAGTTGAAAATTTAAAAAAAAGAAAAATCAGCAAAGTTTTTTTCTTGGATTTGGTTGTTGAAGGAGAAAAAGAAGCAATCAGGGAAATAGAAAAATTTGCTGAGATTGTTGTTATTGACCACCACCCACTAACAGCCGACTTGAATTCAAGAAAAACTATTTTTTTGAAATCTGAAAGCAGATTTCCTGCCACTTATTTATGCTATTATTTATTCTCAAAAATACAAAAAATTCCTTCATGGATTGTGGCTGTTGGAATAATTGATGATATGCCTCAGAAATATAATGAGAAAAACTGCAATAAAGTATTTTTAGATTTTGAAATTGAAAGATTTCAGTGTGATTTATGGCGTGTTGTTTCTGACATCAGCTTTGCAATTGCTTATTTTAAAAACAAGGAGAAAGAAGTTTATGATTTGCTTATGAGGGCAAGGAATCCTGAAGAACTTAAGATAAATGAAATTGTTAAAAAAGTGAGAAAAGATTATGAATTCTGGCTTGATAGATACAAAAAAGCAAGAGAAGTTTATGGAAACCTGATTATTTTTACTATGAATCCAAAATATGCAATAAAATCTTTTTTGATAAATAAAATAAGCTCAATTTCCGAGAATAAAGACAAGGCATTTATTTTTATAAGAGAAGAAGAACCATTATCTATTTCAGCAAGATGTCAGGATAAGAAAATCAACTGCCCTGTTTTATTGCAAGAAGCTGTAAAAAATATTCCTAAAACGCAGGTAGGGGGACATGTTGCTGCTGCTGGAGCAAGAGTTCCAAGAAAATATCTTTCTGATTTCAAGAAAAATCTAATTGAAGCCTATAAAAAATTAAATCATTAGTATAAAGCACCACTAATAACTTAATTAATGCTACTAATACATTAATTTTAAATTAATTATCCATAATATAACTAACATAAAATATAATTAAAATTAATTAAGCCATTATTATCCTTAATTAACTGATAACTTAAGATTGTGTAAATTTAATTATTAGCGATAATAGAGATTAATTTAGTATTAATATTTTAATAAGTTTCAAGCTGGTGAAGAAATTTGAGCTCATCTGGGCTTTTTGCGTTATTTCCGACAAAATCTGCGATTTCTCTATTAAAATTATCCCATGCAGCATAGGCGCACGGAATTTCAAGCTCTTTTGCCTGAGCGAATATTTCTCTGTTTCTTGCTGCAATATAAATTATTGGCTCTCTGTATTTGTATGTGAATTCTTCTGGAAGATTTCCTTTTGAAACAAAAATTACATCAAAAACCTGCGACAAGCCTGCAGCTTCAAGAATTGCTGGCATGTATTCCTGCAGGCTTGGAGTTATTAATGCGAGAGCATATCTTATTTTTAATTTTCTCAGCATATTTTCAACATCCTTGTAAACTGCTTCTGGATGCTCTTTTAAATACGCAATAATTTCTTCTGCATACCATTTTCTTGCTTTTCCCAGTCTTTGCTCTTCTTTTGTATATGGCATTATTTTTTTCATTGCTTTGTCTATACCCAGAAAAAAATCCTTTCTGCCTTTCCATTGAGCAAGACTTTTGTCTCCTGTCAACCTGATAACTCTATCAAACCATGTCTTGTGCGGCTCAATAAAAGCCTCATGTTTGATAAGAAATCCATCTATGCCTGTTGCTATTATCTCCTTATACATAAATTATTTATTCTTTTCTTTATTTTATACTTTTCTATACTTCAATATATATTATAAAATTAAACTTTCTAATTGGCTTAACAGCTTGTAAAAATTTATTAACTCTTGTTTTCTATTGTTTTTATGAGAATTGGGATAATCGGGCCAAGCAAGATTGAATATGTTGAAGAAATTAATCCGGAAGCCAGGAAGATAATTGCGGAGACAGCAAAAATCACTGCAAAAAGCAATAATGAAATAGCAATAACTCCTGATAAAGGAAGTGTTTCTGAATTTTTTGCACAGGAATTTATTAAAAATAAAGGAAAAAAAGTTTGGGAAGTTTTGCAAAGAAAAAGGAATCAGCGCGAGAAAGATGGAGAAGTGTTAGTTATTTCTGTTCCTTTTTCTACTAGTTTTTGAAAATTTTTTTCACTCTTCCAGATATCGGATAGTCTTTTTCTCAATTCTTGATGTTTTGGATATCCTTTGTCATCCTCTTTTAAGATGTCCTGAAATTCTTCATTAATAAGAAAAGTTACGCTTTCTTTAAGCATATGTGCTTTTTCTGTTCCTATTCTTTCTTCAACTTTTTCAAAGAAAAACTGATGGAAATTAAAATGGAGTAATTCATGTGTTAAAACTTCGCAAAATTTTTCTGGAGAATATAGATAATAAATCATTATCTCATTTGTTTTTAACATATAAGGACAAAATTTTATTGTGGTTAGAATAATCTTAAAATTTCCAACTGTTTTTTTACCAGTTACTTCTTCAATCCTTCTAAATATCTCCCTTTCTTTTCTGAACCATAGTTTATTAATATTATTTACTATTCTTTTTATAAGCTCTTTTTCTATTATATATTTTTCTTCTAAATATGTGCTTATATTTTCTCTTTTTAATTCTGTGGGAACTTTATCTTTCCATTTATCATTAGAAAGTGCTTTTATATAATTTTTATAGTCTTTTTTTATATCAATCTTAAATTTGCATCTCATATTCCATGTATTTCCTTATCAGGGTTATATTTTAGCCAGTATAATGGACAACCTCCCGTGCAATTTTCGCTACATCTACTTCTTTCGCATTTCTTACTTGGGAATTTATTTAATCTTTTTCTGAATTTACTTGCTTGTCTGTCTGGATCGTTATAATATTTTATAAACTCTTCTTTTGATATAATTCTGCCTTTTTGATATAAATTAAAATATGAAAAGCCAGTTAAATGTGTGCATGGTAAAATATCTCCATTATAATCTATAACAAAATTTTTTCCATGAACTAATTGGCAGGGTCCTCCTTTTGCTATACTCTCTTTTTTTAGATCTTCCCTGTTGCTATCTGAGAAGAAACATAATGGCATTGGGGTTACTAATCTAACTTTTCTTCCAAGTACTCTTGAAACTTCATAAGCCCTTTCAAACGATTTCACGGCTAATCTCGGATTTATGAGATATCTATTGTTACCTTCTTGAGACACGCAAACTCCACATATATTAAATGTTATAGTATTCAGGGGATAATTTTTTAATAGATGAATTATGTTCTCTAAATCATTACTATTTTTTTCGCTTATTACTGTATTTGTTGAGACGTTCATGCCCAAACTTATACAGTTTTCTAAACCACTTAATGTTTCTTTATAACTCCCTTTTATTTGAGTAGTTTCATCATGCAATTCTGCTGTGGATCCTTCAATACCTATGGAAATTGAACCAAGCCCAGCTCTTTTAAGATTCTCTAAAAACCTTTTTTGAATCAGTCTCCGACCATTACTGACAATTCCGGTTTGGATATCTTTGCTGTTTAAAACTCCAATAACTCTTGTTATTTCTGGATAAATTGTTGGTTCCCCTCCAATAAGAATAATTCTTTTAACTTGTAATTGGCTTAGTAAATGTGCTGTTTTTTCTAGCATTCCTACATTAAACTGTTTATTTCGATTTTTGTGACAATTTGATGCTGCATAACACCAAACACATCTATTATTGCAATTATATGTTAAGGATAGCCAGGCTATATTAAAATTTTGAATCATAAAACAAAATTAATGGTTGATTTATTCAATCATTACCACATTCATTGCAGTCAGTGCATACGCAATCAGAGCAATCACCGGAATAGCAATCACAATCGTCACTCATATAAGTCTCTCTTTGCAAGTAACCAGAACTGCTGTTATTTGGTATTGCTGAACCTTTCAAAGCAATTGAATTTGCAATGTCAGTTAAACTTTTCATTTATCCTCCAGTTTAATTTATTTGTTTATTTTGAAATCAAACTTTTAATTAATATTTCAACTTTATTTTGGATTTCTTCTAATTGTGTTTTTATCTCTTTCTCAAGATAATTTTTGTTTGTTCCTTGCAGGTCTGATTTTGTTAATAACAATCTTGAAAGTAGCCTTCCCTTAGCCCGTTCAACATCTTCAATCATAATTTTTAATAATCATAAAACTATAAATAGTTTTGTTGTTGCGCAACAAAACGACAGATTTAAAAATTCTAATGGTTTTGATATATGATGGAAGATAAAACCAAAATTTTAAGGACTCTTGGGCTAACAAATGGAGAGATAATTGTTTATATTTCCCTTCTTCATAAAGGAGCCAAAACAGCAAGTCAACTCTCAAAGGAAACAAATCTTAATAGATCCAATTTATATAGAATTTTAGAGAGGCTTATTGACAAGAAACTTGTTTTTTCTTCAATAATTGAAAAAATAAGATACTTTTCTGTTACGAGACCTGAAAGAATAAATGAACTCTTCAATAAGAAAATTTCCAGTTTAAAAGAAAAGCAAAAAGAAGTTCAAAATTTTGTTAAAGAAGCAGACAAAATATCTGAAATAGAAACCCCCCATTCCGAGTTTGCTGTTGAAGTTCACGAAGGTATTAATGAAATAAAAGAAGTTTTGGGAAATGTTCTGAATCTTAAAAGAGGAGAGATAATTTATGCTATAGGAAAAGAAGGTGTTTTGTCAGAATACCCGGGAATTAAATATTGGATTGACACTTTATTTAAAAAGAGAATTGAGAAAAAAATAAAATTTTTAGCGGTTTATAATTTACATAATAAAGCCAGGAAAGCAAAATCAAAAAATACTGAAGTTAGATATGCAAATTTGTCAGAGATTGGAGATATTGAAATCACTTTTTATAAGAGTACTTTATTAATCTATGTTATGACAAAAGAAAAACCGAGGGTTATCTTTATTAAGAGCAAGGAGATAGTTATGGCAATGTTGAGTTATTTTAAATTTTTGTGGAGTAAAGCTAAAGAAATGTGACGGAGCTCGTGGCGAGCACTTGGCTGTAGACCATGAAGAGGGGGTTCGATTCCCCCCCGTCGCTTTATATTTAAAATGAAACAATTTTCACAAATCAAGCAAGACATACTGAGAAGAAAAGACAAGTCAGATATAGGAGAAATTGACAGCAAGATAAGAGGATTATGTCAGAAGATAAACAAGAATAAAAATTATTATACAACTTCATCTTGTGCAGGAAGAATTATTTTAATTAAAAATCTTGAGAAAAAAGTGAAAAATGTTTTTTTGTTCAAAACTCACGAGAAAATTTCTTTTTTGCAGATGAAAAAAGAGCTTGAGAAAGCAAGAAAATCAAAAAATGTTTATTTTAAGCAGGAAACATGCATCCTGCATGTTGCTTGTTCTGATTTAAATTCTGCGCAAATTTTGCTGGATAAGGCAAAATTTGCCGGTTGGAAGAGAAGCGGGATAATGGCTACAAGAAAAAGATTTGTTCTTGAATTAATGAGCACTGAGAAGCTTGAACTGCCTGCAATTGCCAACGAGAAAATTCTTATTGATGATAATTTTCTGAAAATTCTTGTTAAAGAGGCAAATTCTCGGCTTGAGAGAGTTTGGGAGAAGATTGATAAGCTTGAAAAATTAATATAAAACTACTTTTTCTTTTTCAAATTGCTGAAAATTCCACAAACTCCTGCGAGTGTTAATATCCCTGAGCCAAATCCTATGCTTCCAGAAATTACTCTTTCTATTTTTCCTGCATCATAATCTTCAACAGCTTTTTTTATTTCTGGATTGTCTAGATATGTTTTCTGCTCTTGCATTATCCTTTTATATTTGTCAAGAACTTCTGGGTGTTCTGCTAAAAAGTCAATATTAACATTTCCGTATCTCCAGTACATAATTTTGGCTTCTTCAGCTAATTCTTCTACTCTTGCAGGAACTATTTGAGAATATGTCCTTTGTCTCTCAAAAGCATGATTCATAAAACTCACACTCCCAGCTAAACCTAAAATCCCTGCTAATGTTAGTGATAATGCAGTTATTTTTTTCATTTTTTATCTTCCTCTAATTTGATTATATTTTTGAGTGTAGCATTCAATTATTTCTCTTTCTTCTTTTCTTCCCATTAGGTAAAGGGGAATACCTATAATCGATGCCAATAATGGACAGCCCATAATAAATGCTGTAGGAGCATCAGGAAGATTATGTAAATGATTTGAATGATTGAAATAATCTATAGACATTATTATTGATGCTGCTATGATAGGTAATCCGCATATTATTGAGATAGCAGAGGTGGCGCAAGAATTAGCCTCAAAATATCCTCTGACTTGTTCTGGGGCAGGAATGTTTCCATTATTTTCTCTGAGAATGTTATTTACATATCCCTCTATTCTTCCCTGCTTTCTTTCTCTTAATTTTTTTAATAAGTTCATTTTTTCCTCCTAATAGGAACCCCTATCCAGTACTCAGTTCCGCCGCCACTTGTACTTCCCAAATTACCCCAAACCGCTCCCGGGACTGGTTGAAAATGAATTATTGCTTCTAAACCCTCAAGATCTGTTAATGAATCCCCAACAACAGGCACATTTTCTACTAATGTATATGGAAGGTGACGAGTACCACCAAGATAACGATATATTCTAGAATAATATATTTTAATGAACTGATTGCTTCCTCCATTTGGAATAAACTCGCATTCGTATCCTGCAAGTTCTTCATATTCAGATTTGGTTCCTGGAAAAAACTTTGTACTTTTTAATAATGGTGTAGCCTTTTGAGAATTCTTCTCAGTTAACCTTATTTCTTCTTGTTGTTTATGGTAATCTGCTACGTTTCTCTCTACCTCTGCCTTTCTCTCTTTAGCTTCCTCTACTTTTCTTTTTCTTCTTTCCACAAAATATTTTATTAGTTTCATTTTCTTATTATTTGTTTTAATTACTATCAAGTTGTCCTATAGCAATATTTATATATAGGTAGTCATATATTATGACTACTATGGAACTATCAGAATTGATGAAACTTGGATTTAATAGGAATGAAGCAAGAGTTTATCTTGCTCTTGTCAAATTTGGAAAAGCAGATGCAAGAATGATTATTAAAGAAACAAAGTTCCACAAGAATATTGTTTATGATAATCTTGACAAGCTTATTGACAAGGGATTAGTGGGCTTTATTATCGAGGGAAAAAAGAGAAGATTTCAAATAGCATCTTCCAACTCTCTTGTCAAGTTTTTTGAAGATGAAGAAAAAGAGCTTGAAGAGAAAAAGAAATCTGCTGAACTAATAAGCAAAGAAATAAACAAAATTGCAAAACATCTTCCTGAAAAGCAGGAAGCGAGCATTTTTAGGGGGATTAAAGGAATTAGGGCATTTTATAATGAAACTTTGAAAGGAGAAGATTATGTTGTTTTTGGCGCTCCTCAAGAATCAATAAGCATTATGGGGGAATTATTCTGGGAAAATTATAATCTTAAAAGAATTGAAAATAAATTAAGCGTGAGAATGATATTTAATCCTTCAATAAGATATCATGGAAAAAAATTAGTTAATAAACACACAAAAATAAAATATTTTGAAGGAGATTTTGAGCCATCGACTGAAACGCATATACAGGGAAATAAGGTTGGAATTATTGTATGGGGTGAGAGTCCTGTTCTTTTTTTGATAGAAGATAAAAAAGTTGCAGAATCTTATTTAAAATTCTTCGAGAAAATGTGGAAATCTGCAAAAAAATAATTTTGAAGATAAGAAAATTATGCCAGAAAATTAATAAATTAGCCCATAACACCTTATTAGCTTAATTGTAACTTAATAATTGATAAATTAATTAAAATATATTGAGTTATGACATATAATTTTGTTTTATGTTTTGGAGGGGAGATTAAAATTAAAAGCAAAAAAATGAAAATAGGAAAAATAATAATGACAATCACACTAATAATTGGGATTATTGAGCAAACAATTTAGAAATACTTATAAATTAAGAAGATTAGTATAAGTTATGAAAAAAGAGTTAAAAGGAAGCGAGACAGAGAAGAACTTATTGAAAGCATTTGCTGGAGAGTCGCAAGCAAGAAACAGATATACTTATTTTGCAAACGTGGCAAAGAAAGAAGGATATGAACAAATTTCTTCGATTTTCTTAGAAACAGCTGAAAATGAGAAAGAGCATGCTAAAGTTTTCTTCCAATATCTTGAGGGAGGAGATTGCGAGATTGATGCAATTTTTCCTGCAGGAAAAATTGGGACAACTGCTGAAAATTTACTTGAATCTGCTAATGGAGAGAAAGAAGAACACTCGAAGATATATCCTGAGTTTGAAAAAATTGCAAGAAAAGAGGGATTTTCTGAAATTGCTTCAAGTTTTAAGGAAATTGCTGAAGTTGAAGAGCAGCATGAAAAAAGATATCGCAAGTTACTTGAAAATGTGAAAAATAATTCTGTTTTTAAAAGAAACTCACAAGTGAGATGGAAATGCAGAAACTGCGGATATGTCCATGAAGGAAAAGAAGCTCCTCTTGTATGCCCGGCATGCAAGCATCCACAGGCTTTTTATGAATTATTATGCGAAAATTATTAAATTTAATATTGTTAATTGGTTGCAATCTAAATTTTTTATTATTGTGACATTAACTTGTGTAAAATTTTCCAAAAATATGTGAAAAATCTGAAAAATATTACCACTTTAGCATAATTTTCAATTAAAGAAAAGTTTATAAAGAAGCAGTGTTTCTATATTTTAATTAATTTAACCGGCAAGTTAAATTAACCCTAATTTAATTGGTGTAAAGAGAGGTGAATCTCTTTTTTCTCAGTTGTGTCTATATTCTGAGATAAATATAAAATATAAATCAAGTATTTAAACCTTTTGGTAACTTGAGAAAACTAATAACTGAAAGGAGGATGAGAAAAAGAGAAAATGGTTTTAGATTTTGCAAAAGAGGCAATTCAGAATGCAGCAACACACAGCATAAATTTTGATGAATTGAAAGCTGGAAAAGCTAACATCAAGGTTTTTGGATGCGGAGGAGCAGGAAGCAACATGGTTACGTGGCTTTTCAACAAAGGAATAAATGGAGCGACAGTTTATGGATTGAATACAGACGCACTTCATCTTTCAATCACAAAAGCTGACGAGAAAATCCTTATTGGAAAGGAGTTGACAAGAGGACTGGGAGCAGGAGGCTATCCTCAGAAAGGAAGAGAAGCAGCAAAAGAGTCTATTTCTGAAATCAAGAAAGCGGTTTCAGCAGCAGATATGATTTTTGTGCTTGCAGGAATGGGTGGAGGAACAGGAACCGGTGCTGCCCCGGTTGTATCACAGCTTGCAAAAGAGACAGGAGCTGTTGTTATTGGAGTTGTGACAATGCCATGGGACTGCGAGAAAGCTAGAATTGATAAAGCTGAATTTGGCTTGCAGGAATTAAGAGATATGACAGACACTGTTATTGTAATTGACAATAATAGACTGACTGATATTGCTGGAAATCTGCCTATTGAGCAGGCTTTTGCTGTTGCCAATGAACTAGTCAGTACAATGATTAAAGGAATTGTGGAAACAATTACCTTGCCTTCATTGATTAATCTTGACTATGCAGATGTCGCTGCTATTATGAAAAACGGCGATGTTGCAGTTATTGGAATAGGAGAAAGCGATACTGCAAATAGAGTAGAAGAAGCAGTCAGGCAGGCGTTGACACATCCTTTGCTTGATGTGGACTACAGAGGAGCTACAGGGGCTCTTGTTCACATTATCGGCGGGCCTGATTTGAAGCTTGAAGAATTTAGCAATATTGGGCATCTTGTTACAGAGAACTTGAGCCCCGAAGCCCAGGTAATTATTGGAGCAAGAATTAACAAGGAATTCCAGGGAAAAGTCAGAGTTATTACAATAATGACTGGAGTTAAGTCTCCATATATCCTTGGAAAGCCAAAGTTTGAGTCAGCAGCTCCAACTCCAGAAATATCTGAGTTAGGAATTGAAGTTTTTAGATAAATAAAGAGCTGGGCCTTGGTTTTTTTATCAGGGGCAGGAAACTGCCCCTTTCTTTTTTATTTTTTCTGATTTATGTTTTTTGATGTTGCTCTTTAAATCAAAAAACTTATAACTTCTAATTCTGTATAAAATTATGGAAGAAAAAGAGAAAGTATCTATTTTTATTGATGGAAATAATCTTTATCACAGCTTAAATAGAATTAATGCAGGAAAAATTGACTATGAAAAACTAGTTAAAGAACTTACTAAAGAAAGGATACTCGTGGTTGCTTTTTATTACATTGCCCCTCTTGATATAACTTCTGATGAAGCAAAATACTGGAAACATCAGAAATTTTTGGCTGAACTAGAAAAGATACCTAAATTTAAGATTGTATTATGCACTTTAAGAAAATATCAAAAACCTGATGGAACTTTTGGCTTTGAAGTGAAAGGAGATGATATTTATTTAGCTAATGATATGCTTGCTGGCGCATATGAAAATCTTTATGATACTGCAATATTAGTTTCTGGAGATGAAGATTTTATTCCAGTAGTAAATACATTAAAAAAATTAGGCAAGAAAGTCGAAAATCTCTATTTTACATCAAGTTCTTCCAAAAATTTAAGAAAAACCTGCACCAGCTATCTTAACATAAGAAATATTCTAGATAAAATAAAACTTGAAGAATGAATATAAGTCCGGTATTGCCCGAAGACCATACCGGGAAAGTTATTAATATTAATATATATTCAGACTTTAAAAAACCTTCGATTTTTTATGTTTGTTTATTATAAATAATTTTCAACAAGCGAGACTATAAGTTCTGCGAGCTTGGTGAAAGAAGAGCGCGACTTGAATTCACGATAATCAAATGGCTTGCTTTGTTTTAATCCTGAATTAAAAAATTTTCTTAATTCTGAAATTATTTTTTTGTTTTTTCCAAGAAGATTTATTTCATACTGATGAATTAATGCGCGGTAATCAAGATTTGACGAGCCGAGAATAAAAAATTTATCATCTATAATCAGGAGTTTTGAGTGAAGATTTCTTGGAAGATAATAATATATTTTAATTCCTTTCATATAAAGCCTTCCAAGATATCTGTTTCTTATTATATCAAGTATTCCCAAGTCAGATTTGCACGGAATAAGAAGTTTTACTTGAACACCTTTTTCAACTGCTCTTGAAAGAGCTTTTCTTATTGTTATCGGCGGGACAAAATAAGGAGTTTCTATCAGAATTTCCTTTTTTGCGCTTCTTATTAATTTTATATATCTGTCTGCTGTAATCATTTTTGCATCAGAGGGAATATCCTGAATTATTTCAAATCCTTTATGCAAAATTAAGTTAATTTTCTTTCTTGTTATTTTTCCTGCAAGTCTCCAGTGAGCTGCAAACGAGATTACAAAATCTCCGGAAATATCCCCTTCAAGCCTCAGAACAAGTTCTCTCCAGTCTAAACAAGCTGAAGTGATGTTAACTGAGCCGATGTAAGAAATTTTTCTGTCAATTATTAATAATTTTCTGTGATTTCTCTCATGATTCTGCCCAAACCACCTTACAGCGTATCTTATTTCCTTGAAAAACCGCACTTTTCCTCCTGCTTTTCTCAAATTTCTGAAATAATTTTTATCTGCTCCTAATGTCAAGCCGAGGGCATTTTTAATTCCGATAGTTTTATGAAGAAATGTCCGCGCGCTTCCAGAGCCAAGAGCATCAATCAAAACAAAAACTTTTACACCCTGTCTTGCTTTTTTCTCAAGCGCCTTGAGAAAAAGATTTCCAATTTTGTCATTTTCATAAATATATGTCTCGAGATAAATGCTTTTTTGTGCATACCTGATATCTTCAAGCATGTTTTTGAAGATTTCTTTGGGCTTTGACAGAACTTTGAAATTTTTCATATACTAGCAAGAAAATTATTATAATTAAACATTTTGTTTTAGAATTATCCAAAAAGCCAGAATTAAATTGCTTCTGGCTTTTTCCACGGTTTCATGTATTTTTCTTTCCACTTGTTGAAAAATAAAATTGCGCTCAAATCTGTTTTTTTTCTCTGCTTTCCTGCTTTTGGCATCTCATAGCCTATTGGAAGAACAGCTTCGACATCAACATTATCTGGAATTACAAGGACTTGCTTAATCATGCTGTCAACAAATGCTCCTGTCCAGCAACTAGCTAATCCTAAATCTGTAATTTTCAGAAGAAAATTTTCTATACTTGCACCTGCCTGCTGTCTTGCATACATTTTTCCTCTGTCTCCATAACTTCTTACTGCCTGGGCTGAATCAGAGCATACAACAACAAGATAGTTTGCTTGAGAGATAAAATCCTGCTGGCACGCTTCTGCAATTTTGTTTATCTTTTCTGCATCACTTACAAGAACAAATCTCAATGTTGGAATATTTCCTGCTAAAGGAGCTGAATTTGCCGCCCCAATTGCCTCAAGAATATCATCATATTTTGGCTTTTTGCTTGTAAATCTTCTTACACTGTGTCTTTCTTTTATTGCCTTGTTGAGTTCCATGTTCTTATTATAATTTTGCAGTATAAAAATCTTTTTAAATCTTATATCTTAGCTTGATTATGCAAAACGGCATTCTTGGGGATTTTGATTATCCATATATTGCTTCAAGATTTGAAAGAGCCAGGAAGCATAAATGGATTGAAAGATATGTTTCTGGAATTTCTGTTTCTGGAATTGAAAACTTGAGAGCATTGAAAGGAAGGCATTTTGTCTGTTTCTCAAGCCACAGAAGCCATTTTGATTATATTGGCTTGGCTTATTTGTTTTTGCAGCAGCTTGAAATTGGAGATTTTCCGAGATTTATTGCTGGAAAAAATCTCGATTCTAGGATACTTGCTTTGCTTGGTTTGGATTTCAGCAGAGTTGGGGCATTTTTTGTTGACAGGGAGAGAATTGCATCAAGTCCCCGGGAAAAAAAAAGAAAATATCTTGACAAGGTTGACAGACTTACAATTGACGCACTTCATCAAGGGCAGAATTTTGTTGATTTTTTTGAAGGAGGGAGAAATTATGGCAATTCATTCCGGGCTAAGACAGGATTTATGAGAAGCCTTGTTGATGCAGCCAACAATATGTTTATACAAATAAATCCACATGTTATATGCTGTGGTGTTGATTATGACAGAGTTATTGAAGCAGAATTTTTTCCTTTTTTGAATTTTGCAAAAAGAAATTTCCGGGCTTTGTATTATGCTGCAGATGCTGCTGCTTTTCTTTACCGCCCGTTTTCAAGAACTGGAAGAGGGAGTATGCATGTTAGTTTCTCAGAGCCAAGAAGATTGAGCGAGATTGCAACCTCAAATCTTGCTGGTGAGCAGGTTTTGCAGCTTAGAGATTATGTTGTGCAAGAAGTTGCAGGATTAAGCAGATAGAAAAAAACGTCCCGGAGACAATGTAAAAAGTAACTTTTAAAAAGCAAATGTTGTTATCTTAATCGAGTCCCGGTAGCTCAGCAGGTTCGTTTTTCATTCGTATAGAAAAATGCTGTAAAGAGCAACTGACTGTTAATCAGTGGGTCAGAGGTTCGAGATGAAAATTTCAATTTTCACGAATTTCCTCTCCGGGACGCTTTTATTTTTATTTAATTTTTAATCCCAAATCTTCAGGATGATAAATCTTTTTCTGCTTCTCAAGATAAGAATAGACTGAGGATTGCTTGCTTCCGTGGATGATTTTTGTTATTGCATTTATGGCTTTTTTTATATCCTCTGCTCTTCCAATTATATAAACAATATTGGCATGAAGAACAATAAAGCAGTCTGACAATTCCTCAATCAAGTCAAGTGTTTTTCCATTTTTTCCTATTATTCTTGCCCGAACCTGGCTTAAATTTTTTCTTTTTGTGAGATTTTTTATCTGTATTTTTTCAAGAAGATAATCCTGTTCTTTTAAAGCGATAGAATTTTCTATTGAAAATCCGGCTTCAATTGCCTCAAGAATACAGCACGCAACATACTCATCTATTTCGCTTCCTTTAATCTCTATTTTTTTCCCTTTTCCAGTAATTTTTACATCAAGATTTTTTTCTATCTTTTTCCTTTCTCTCAGAATTTTTCCTGCATTTTCTAGGACTAGTATTTTCATGTTATATCAAGTTAATTGAAGCTTTTAATATTTATCTTTATTAGCGTTATCTTGGCTTTTTGGTTTATTTAATTATTATAACTTTAGAATAATGCTCATTTGTATTTGCATAATAAGAAGGAAATCAGAATTCAGAGATTTCCTTCAAATATCCCTTTCTTTGGAGCCACTGTACTTGGCTTGGATTATATTTGAATATGACATCTCCTTTATCATTGTCAAATTCCCAGGGCTCTACAATTACAATATCTCCTTCTCTTAACCATAATTTTTTCTTTAATCTTCCCGGCACTCTGCAGTTTCTTGCTTTTCCATCCAGGCATTTTACAAGAATTCTTGATGCTCCCAATCTTTGCTCAAGAATTCCGAGAACTTCTTTTCCTCTCGGTAATCTTACACGAATAATTTCGCCGTTAGTATTTTGATTATTTTCCATGTTTAATGTTATTTTTGCTGGTTTTTAAAGTTATACTCTTAATTATTATTTCTTTATTAATTCAATCTAATAATTTATTTGATATTGAACATATTAATTAAGGCATTTGAAAATGATTTATTGCAATTAATAATAGAGTTAATTTTATATTTTATGATTATAACAAAACAAGGGCAAATGGAACTCCCTGAACACTCTTGATGCCTTCTTTGCTTATTATTCCTGCTTTTAATGCGCAATCGC
The DNA here is from genome assembly GCA_016866995.1 of Candidatus Pacearchaeota archaeon. Classification (GTDB taxonomy): domain Archaea; phylum Nanobdellota; class Nanobdellia; order Pacearchaeales; family GW2011-AR1; genus VGKQ01. The sequence continues at coordinate 2,273 of VGKQ01000006.1, read as the reverse complement.
ATGATTTTTTTCCAATAATATTAAATGTTGCGTCTTCTTTTGCCAAATCTTTCATTATTTTAATCATCTCTTTTTCTTCTTTTATATCTCCTTTGTAAAAGCTTTCTCTTGCTTCAAGGATTTTTATTCCTTCTTCAAAACTTTTTCCAATTAAGTCAGAATCGCAAATTGCAACAATATCTCTGTATGCTTTGTGTATTTTTATGAACATGTTCTAGAATATAATCTGATATTTTTAAACTTTGAGATTGAAATCAAGTTAAGCTTATTCTTGCATCTCTATAATATTTTTCATATCTTGCTCTTTCTTCTCTTCTTCTCCTATTTGCTGCTTCTATCCTTTCTCTTGAAACTCCCCATTGATTATGATTATCTTGTTTTACTCGTTCATAGATATTATAAACACAATCACATAATTTTACTACTGGATGATTTGTGTCCCCTCTTTCATAAAGAGCAGCAATATACATCGCTCCAACAAAAATAGGAACTGTTAGTGGAATTATAATATAACTTATAGCATCTAGAACTCCTTCTGATAATTTTTCTAATTTGCTTTGGATAATGCTTACTGCAATATTTCTGTTAAGATTGGCATCTCTTAATTGCATTGCTTCTTCAGCTGGATTTGAAAAGCCCGACATATCCAAAATAAGAATAAAGCTTCTTTTTAAACATTATTATACTAACAAAAAATAAGCAAAAAACAAAAAATTATTATTTCTTTCCCAGCATGCAGCAGACAGTTGTTCCGCACTTAGGGCATTTTCCCTTTGCCATTGCTGTGCCTCTCTTTGTCTTTGTTTCTTTTGCATCTTTCATTTCTACTTTCTGCTTGCACTTAACGCAATATCCTGTTGTCATTTTTCCTCCATTTTTTGATTTTGCTGTTTATTATCTATATATTATTTTATTTCTGGCTTTTAAATCTTCCTATTGGAAGATTTACTGTATTTTTTTATATATTCTTCAATTGCTTTTAATGTATATGGCTCAATTTCTGATATCGGAAGATTGTCTAAAGAGAACCATTTATATTCCTGCCCCTCAGAGTTTAATCTGATGTCAGTTGAATTTGTCCTGCATGCACAATCAATAAATATAAAATGCTTTTTTTTCCAGAATTCATCTCCAAAAACAAAATCTTGGATAACAATAAATTTTACATCATAAATATCCATTCCTGTTTCTTCTTTTACTTCTCTTTTTAATGCTTCCTCAATTGTTTCTCCAAGCTCAACATGCCCTCCTGGAATAACATATTTATTTTTCCATTTGTGAGACTTCATTAAAAACAGCTTTCCTTCTGGATTAAATATTAATGCTCCTGCTGTTGGCTCTGGAAATTGTTGCTTCATTTTACTGTATCTTAGCTCTCACGCTGTGCTTGGCTCCGCAAGCCAAACAGTGCAAGAACATAAACTCATCTTTTTTCTCGAGTTCTGTGTCTGGTTTTCCACATTCTCTACATAGAACAAATTCGGTTGCATACTCTTTTATTTTCTCGTTTATTCTTGATGAAGGGACTTTTTTTATCAAGACGAGCCTGTCTCCTTCAAGAGTTCCAGGAGAAGCTAACTCTCTCTGAAGAAATTTTGCAAGATGCTCGCATTTTCTTCTTAAATGATCACAAATCTGCCTGAAATTTGAGATTATTGTCTTGTTCCCCTCTATTATGCTTTCTGCCTTTGGTGTTTCAAATCTTTCTCCATTTGATTCAATTGGCTTGATTTTCTTATATGCTTCATCTAATAATTGTTCGTAATTTTCCATATTAAATTGAGAAATAAGCTGTTTTTAAAGCTTGTTAATATGCTGAATTTTGATAATATATTCCCTAGTGTTAAAGCTTTTATACTTGGTTTTCCTGGGTAATTTATGAGTTCACTTCCTAATCTGCTTGATGAAACACACTCGCAAATTAAAGATATGGGAAGAATAAGCATTCTTGCTGAAAAATGTCCTGTATGCAATGAAGGTGTTTCTTATGAGCTTTTTGGAAGAGGAAATCCTGTTTGCAATAATCCTGCCTGTGAGATGTATTGTCTGCCTGTAAATTTATCTGGATAAAAATATAAGGTGATTGATACATTTTTCAAGTAAAAAACTTTTAAACTCTAAATAATTAATAAAAATTAAAATACTAATTTAAATTGCGTGCAATTGTTAAATATTAATTAACTTGTAAATTAATTTATTGTAATTATAAGAATTATTAATAGTATTTTATTAAAATTTAGTAGTATTTGTACTAATCACCAAATATAAACTAG
>VGKQ01000005.1 GCA_016866995.1 Candidatus Pacearchaeota archaeon | reverse complement strand
AGGAAGATTAACTTGCTATACTGAAAATGCAATTAAAGAGTTAGGAGAAGTTAGAAAATAATATTAAATTTAAAATATAAAAAATGATAATTAAATTTAAAATATAAAAAATGATAATTAAATTTAAAATATAAAAAATGATAATTAAATTTACAACATCAAACCAAATTTTCCTGCGGGAAAATTTGCCTTTGGTGCAGTCATCAGACTGCAGTTTGATGTTCAATATATAAGATGATACTAAAACCAGTCACGTCAGAGAAAGCAGTGAAATTAATTGAAATAGAGAATACTCTAATTTTCAGAGTTGAGAGAAAGGCAAGAAAATCTGAGATAAAAAAAGAATTTGAGGAAACTTTCAAAGTTAATGTTGAAAAAATTCGAACTTTGATAAGAAAAAACGAAAAATATGTTTATATTAAACTGGATAAGAAAAATCCTGCAATTGATGTTGCAACTAAACTTGGGATGATATAAGATGAAGATATTTCAAAATTTAGAGAGAGTTGAATTTAAACCAGTAAGAAGTAACGAAGATATTGCTAGTTTAGTTAAGGATGATGTAGTAGTTTTAGACACTCCTGTATTTAGGCTTGTCTCGGTGCACGATGGAGTACTGCCCCAAAGAGGACAGCCAGACCTAATCAGTTTTGCTTATAGAAATCCATTAGATGGAAATAGGATTATGATATTAAATACTGTTCTAAAAAATCTTGCTCCAACAAAAGAAGGATATTTGACTGTTGTTGATATTGAAAGAGCGGGTTGTATTGATATTAGGAGAGAGGAAATGACTAAAACATTCATAGATTATGAGAGAAAATTAATAAAAGCGGGGAGGAAATCGGTGGCATAAAATGGGAAAAAGAATAATACAACAGGCAAGAGGGCATGGCTCATTGACTTACAGAGTCAGAAAGCAGGCTTACAAATTTAGAATTGGATATCCTATTATAGAAGGAAAAGGAAAAATTCTTGAGCTTATAAACTCGCCAGCGCATTCTGCTCCTCTTGCAAAAATTCAAATTGGAAACAAGATTTTTTATAATCCTGCATTTGACGGGGCAATTGTGGGGCAGGAGATTGAAACAGGAAAGCAAGAAAACGGAAACATTATGCAATTGAAAGATATTGCTCCAGGAACAAGCATATATAATATTGAAGCAAAATTAAATGACGGCGGAAAATTAGTAAGAGCTTCTGGATTGTCTGCTACAATTACTAAGAAAATGCCTGGAAGAGTTGCAGTAATGATGCCAAGCAAAAAGGAAATATGGTTTGATGAGAAATGCAGGGCTACAATTGGAATTGTTGCAGGACAGGGAAGGCTTGAGAAACCCATAATAAAAGCAGGGAAAAAATGGCATATGATGAAGGCAAAAAACAAGTTATGGCCAAGAACTTCTGCTGTAAAAATGAATGTAGTTGACCATCCTTTTGGCTCTGGAAGAGGAAAAAGAATAAAAAGCAAGATTGCAAAGAATAATGCTCCCCCCGGAGCTAAAGTTGGACATCTTCATCCAAAAAGAACAGGAAGGAGGAAGAAATAAAATGTTAATTAGAAGAAAAAAATTAAGATTAGAATTTAGCATGAGAAATTCGTGTTGTTTAAGCAGGGACATTGTTTTGAAATTAGAGGAAATGCCAGGAACAGTTTATGCAGTAAGAATGATTTCATTAAATCCAATAGGAAAAGGAGGAAGGGGGGATACTCATAATTTTTGGATTGTTGGGGGCACACATTTAAGCAGAGTTTCTCATTTAATAGCTCATGCAAGTGAAATTGGAGAAGAATATGGTTATGGAATTTTAGAAGTGAAAAGTTATTCAGATATTAAATTACCTTTTGGAGTAGCAGCATAAAATGGCAGCTCGAGAATTTAAATATCGCGGGAAAAATATTAGCGAGTTAAAAGCTTTGGATACAAGAGAATTTGCAAGATTAGTTGGGGCTGATTCAAGAAGATTTGTTCTTCGGCATTTTGATGTTATTGAAAAATTTGTGGAAAAGTGCAGGAAAAATTCGGGGAAAAGCAAGCCGATAAAAACACACCTGAGAAATCTTGTAATTGTTCCTGGAATGATAAATTATACAATTGGAATCCATAATGGAAAAGAATTTGTCTCAATAAAAATTATTCCAGAAATGCTGGGGCATAGATTAGGTGAATTTTCCGTGACAAGAAAGAAAGTTGAGCACGGAGCTCCAGGAATAGGCGCAACTAAATCGTCTGCAGCTTTGTCTGTGAAATAAAATGAAAAAAGAAGCAAAAACTGAAGAGAAAAAAATTGAAGAGCCAATTAACAAAGAAACTCCAAAAGTTGAAGAAAAATCAGAGATAAAATCAGAAGAGAAAACAAAAAAAGAAGAAAAGAAACAAGAAATTGTGAAAAAAGAAAAAGCTGTTGTCAATGGAAAAGATTTGCCTATCTCAAAGAAGCATTCAATGGCTATATGCGACTTAATCAGAGGAAAAAATCCAGAAGAAATGATTCCTGAATTAGAATTGATAATGAAAATGAAAAAACCATTAAAAATGAGGGGAGAAATTCCTCATCGGCATGGAAAAATAATGAGTGGAAGATATCCTGTAAATGCAAGCAAGGTATTTATTAATCTGCTGAAAAACTTGCAGGCAAATTCCCAAGTGAATGGAATTGAGAATCCAATAATAACTCTTGCGATTGCAAATGATGCCTCCCGCCCGTTCAGAAGAGGTGGAAGAGAGAGATTCAAGAGGACAAATGTTTACCTTGAAGCAAAAGAGAGAAAAGTTAGTGAGAAAAAACAAGAAAATAAGCAGGAGGCTCAAATTTAAAATGGAAGAGAAAAAATTTGTTCAATTAAAGAAAGATGAATTAAATATAAAAGAATTTATTAAGGGAAATTTGGGAAAGGGAAAGATAAGCACGGTTGGAATAGAATATACCCCTGTGGGCGAGAAAATAATAATTTCAACAAACACTCCTGGATATGTTATAGGAAGAAAGGGAGAAAAAATTATTGAACTGACAAGAATATTAAAGAGAAAATTTAAGCTTGAAAATCCAAATATAGAAATTCAGGAAATAATAAAGCCAGAATTTGACGCACAAACAATTGCAGATGACATAGCCTTAATGCTTGAAAAGCTTGGAAGCTTAAAGTTCAAGATAATAGCATATAAAATGCTTGACAAAATAATGAGGGCAGGGGCTTTAGGAGCTGAAATAAGGCTTAGTGGAAAGCTCCCAAGCGAGAGAGCAAAAGCCTGGAGGTTTGCTTCTGGATATCTGAAAAAAACAGGTGATACAGCAAAGATTGTAAACAGGGCAAAAGCAATAGCAAAAACAATGCTTGGAGTTATTGGAGTAAAAGTAGCGATACTGCCTCCTGATGCAAAAATTCATGACCAGATAGAAGTTAATAATGAACTGAGAAAACAATTAAAAATGCCTGTTACAGAAGAAAAGCCAAAGAAAACAAGAAAGAAACTTCTTTTAGGAAAGAAGCAAAACAAGTCTGAGTTAAATACAGAGGAAGAAAGATGAAGTATAAAGATATAAAAAAATTGAGCAAAGAAGAAAGAGAAGAAAAATTGAAAGAGCTTAAACTCGAATTAATAAAGAAAAATGTGACTGCAAACAAAGCCAGCAAGATTAAAGCCAAAGAAATTAAAAAATCAATTGCAAGAATTTTAACTGCAAATAATATTAAATTAAACAGGGAGGGTAAATAATGGAAATATGCCCAAAATGCGGACTGCCAAAGCAGGCATGTGTTTGCGAGGAAATTGCAAAAAGCGAGCAGAAAATAAAAATAGAAACAGTGAAAAGAGCTTTTGGAAAAATAACTACGCTTGTTACGGGGATTGGAGAAGGCATTAATATAAAAGAAATAGCAAAAACTCTTAAAGAGAAGCTTGCTTGTGGAGGAACAGTAAAAAATAGCATAATTGAGCTTCAGGGAGATCATAGAAGGAGAATAAAGCCCTTATTAATTGAATTAGGATTTCCAGAAAGTTCAATAGCTGAATAAAAAAATATAAAATGAAAGAAAAAATTGAAAAATGTGATGATGAACAGTGCCCGATACACGGCAAACTTGCAGCCAGAGGCAGAGTTTTCGCAGGAAATGTAATCAGAAAATTTCCAAAGAGAATTGCCATTGAATTTGAAAGAACATTATTTATAAAAAAATATGAAAGATATATGAAAAAGAAAACACGCCTTCATGCTCGAGTTTCAAAATGCATGGAAAATGTTGAAGTTGGAGATTATGTGCAAGTAAGAGAATGCCGTCCATTAAGCAAGATTATACATTTTGTGCTTGTGGAAGTTTTAAGAAAAAAATCTCAAAATAAGGAGGAAGAAAAATGAAAGCAGTATCAGCAAGAATGACAAGGGGATTGAATATTGGAAGCCATATACTTGCTTCTGACAATTCTGGGGCAAGGATTGTAAAAATCGTCGGAGTGAAGCATGGAAAATCGAGAAAAGGAAGATATATTACAGCCAAGGTTGGAGACTGGATTAAAGTTTCAGTAAGGGCAGGAAACCCTGAAATGAAAGGAAAGGTTTTTGATGCAGTTTTAATAAGGCAGAAAAAGCCCTTTTTGAGAAAGACTGGGGAGAGAATTGCATTTACAGATAATGCAGCAGTATTATTGAAAGATGAGAAAGGAAATCCAAAAGGAACACAGGTTAAGGGAGCAATACCAAGGGAAGTTCAGGAAAGATGGAAGGAGGTTGCGAAACTTGCGCAATTTATAGTTTAAAATGATAGAAAGACCTTTTCTTATAAGAGAATGTGTTGCAACAGGGGGGAAAGAATTTGCAAGACTGGACTATAATAATCAAAGAAATTTTATGTGGTATTGCGTTGATGTTGCAAGAGCAATAGAAGAAAAAAAAGAATATGATATGAGAAATTTTCCATACATGCCTCCAAAATATCAGGAATTATTGCTTCTTGCTAAAGTTTTATCGCAAAAAAGTTCAAAAGAAGTGACACAAATTGCAGTAAGATTAACACAATTAAATAGAAAATCAACAATAAGAGAGTTATTTGCAGCATAAAATGAAACAAAAATTCAGCACAGCATGGAAATCAAGCAGACAAACTCGGAAGCAGAGAAAATATTTTGAAAATGCCCCGCTGCACATTAAGTATAAATTTTTGTCAGCAAATTTAAGCAAAGAGCTTAGAAAGAAACATGGAAGAAATATTGAAGCAAGAAAAGGAGACAGCGTAATCATAATGAGAGGAAAGTTCAGGAAGAAAAAAGGAAAAATAAGCAAAGTGGACTTGAAGAGAACGAGAATAGCAATTGAGGGGATACAAAGGCAGAAGAAAGACGGGACAAAGGTAAATGTCTATTTTCATCCAAGCAAAATACAAATTATTGAGCTTGTTGAAAGAAAAATAAAACAAAACAAGGAAAAGCAAAATGCACCTGAAAAGAAACCAAGCGCCTAAGAACTGGCCAATTCCAAGAAAGGGAACAAAATTTTTAATCAAAAGCAGAAAAAATGGAATTCCTGTGCTGATATTAATCAGAGATGTAATGAAAAAGGCAAAAAGCAAAAAAGAAGTAAAGGAAATAATTCATGACAAAAAAGCCAAGGTAAATGGAAAGATTATAAAAGATGAAAAGTTTGTGCTTTCTCTTTTTGATGTTCTTGAGCTTGGAGATGAGAAGTTTAAGGTTATATTAAAAAACAAGAAATTCGGACTTGAAGAAACAAGAAATTCTGATAAAATCCTGAAAGTAATAGGAAAGAAAATTCTTTCTGGAAAGAAAACACAGATTAATTTGAATGATGGAAGAAATTTTATTTCTGCTGAGAAATTTAAAATAGGCGACTCGGTTGTAATGGGAGAAAAAATAAAAAAAATAGAGCTAAAAGAAGGAGCAAAGATTATAATTATTAACGGAAAGCATAAGGGCGAAGAAGGAGAAGTTGAAAAGATTGAAGGAAAAAACGCAAGCATTTTGCTTAAAGAAGGAAAGATAAATTTAAAACTAAATGACATAATGGCAGTAAAATGAAACAAAATAAGATGAGAGAAGTGAGAATTGAGAAAGTTGTATTAAGTGCTGGAGGAAGCGGGGATAAATTGGACAAGGGGGTGCGGCTTCTCAAATTAATATCAGCAAGGCAGCCAATAAAGATAAAAAGCAAAAAAAGAATTCCTTCGCTTAATGTAAGGCCGGGATTGGAAGTCGGCTGCAAAGTAACAATAAGAAAAAATTTTCAGCAACTTCTGAAAAAACTTCTTCTTGCAATAAACAATGAAATAAAAGAAAGCCAGATAGAAAAAAATCATTTTTCATTCGGCATTCACGAGTATATTGAAATTCCGGGAACAGAATACCAGAGAGATATTGGAATTCTCGGTTTGAATGTTACAATTGATTTTACAAGGACAGGAGCAAGAGTTAAAAGAAGAAAAATAAAAAAATCAGGAATTCCGAAGAGGCAGGATGTTTCAAGAGAGGAAATTATTGAGTATATGAAAAAAAATTATGAAACTAAAATAACAACAAAGGAGAAAAAAATAGAAGAAGATGACAGCAAGTGACTGGAAAAAATTTATGAATCAGCTTAAAAGCAAGCCAATTATATGGCAGAAGTTCCTAAAGCACAACAAGCCCAAGGAAAGAAAATTTGGAATGGCTGCGAGAAAATGCGAGAGATGCGGAAGGTTTGGAGCGCATATTTCAAGCTATGGATTAAATTTATGCAGGCAGTGCTTCAGGGACATTGCTGAAGAAATTGGGTTTAAGAAATACAGCTAAAATGATGATAAAAGTAAATTATAAGATTTTAGGAAATAAAAATAAAAAGTATTCATAAAAAATGATAAACAAATTAATAACAATGATGAGATATCTTGGAAAAGGAATTGATAGTGCATTGGATGTTTGCACTTGGAGAGTTAGAGGGCCAAGGGGAGTAAGAGAAAGAGATAAATTAGCATTAGATTATTTAATTCAGGGATTCAAAAATGCAGCAGAAGTTTATGGAGGTTATGATTCAGTTGCAGAAATGACAAAAATAAATGAAAGTTTAAGAAACTTTAAAAGGCCGGAGGGTAAAGGCCCTGAAAAGTTGCAGGTAGTAACATGAGCCACGATATCATAGCAGACACATTGAATGAGATAATGAATGCAAAGAGAGCAAGAAAGAGTGAGATAATTGTAAAAAGGCACTCAAATCTTCTTCTGAATGTACTGGAAGTTGCAAAAAAACACGGATATATTGCTGAGTTCAAGAAAAAAGGAAGAGAGCTTGAGATAAAATTTAACTTAAACGAGTGCAAGGCAATAAAACCAAGATTTGATATTTCATGCAAGGAAATTGAAAAATATATCAGAAGATACCTTCCTGCAAGAGATTTTGGAATTTTGATTATAACAACAAGCAAGGGATTACTGACTCATGAAGAATGCTTGAAGAAAAACATAGGAGGAAGCCTGATTGCTTATTTTTACTAAAATGGAAACTGCAGTATTAATGAATCCTGGCGAAGTTATGGGAGAGTTTGTGAATAAATATGAAACTCTGATAATTCCCGGGATTAAAAACAGAAATATGCGTGCTGTAAGAGGAGTTATTGGAGATTGCTGTATTCGCTCTGGTTCTATCCAAGGAGAAATGTCAGATAGGCAATTTGCAGGTTATATGGCATATGGCCAGGCACTTGGGCATTTAAGAGTTCTGCTGGAAGAACAATTGGACAGAATGAGCCCTGAAGCTTTAGAAAAAGCAGTCAGGGGGACATTATTACGTGTAGATAGACAGATTGCAGAGTTAGATTTTATCATGAAAGATGATGGGGATTATAATAGGCATAGGCAGGGAGGTGAAAAATGAGAAAAGAAATTATAGAGAAAATTGAAATTCCTGCAGGAATTGAAGTTGAAATAGCAAATGGAATAATAAAAATCAAGAAAAATGGAAAAGAAGCTGAAAGAGAGTATTCTGGCTTTGATGCAAAGAAAGAAGACAATTTAATTATACTCGGAGGAAAAAAAGCAACAAAGAAGGAAAAAAAATTAATCAAGACAATAAAAGCACATATAAAAAATATTATTCTTGGATTTGAAAAAAATTTTTCATACAAATTAAGAATATGCGCTGTCCATTTTCCAATGAATGTTAGTGTAGATAAGTCAAAACATGAAGTTATTATCAAGAATTTTTTAGGAGAGGTGAAGCCAAGAGTTGCAAAAATAGTTTCAGGAGCAGAAGTTAAGGTTGACAAGGAAAATATAATTGTTGAAAGCTCAAATAATGAGGCAGCCGGGCAGACAGCTGCAAACATAGAAAATTCCTGCAAGATAAATAACAGGGACAGGAGGGTTTTTCAGGACGGCATATATATTATTGAGAAACCTGAATATTAAAAATGGAAAATAAAAATAAGAAAAGAAAAAAATTCATAAGAAGAAACTGGGACAAGTATTCCAGGCTGGGATGGGGAAGAAAAAAGAAACAGAAATGGAGAAAGCCAAGAGGCAGGCATGCAAAAATGAGAGAAAGAAGAAAGGGATATCCTTCTCGCCCGGAAATTGGGATGAAATCTCCAAGCAAGGAGATAAGATTGGTTTCAAACTTGAAAGAACTTCTTCAAGCAGAAAAGGGAGAAGAAGTAATTGTAAGAAAAATCGGGAAAAAGAAAAGAATTGAAATTGAGAAAAAGGCATCTGAGCTTGGAGTAAAAATATTAAATTTACGAGGGAAAAAATGACAGCAACATTAGACAGAACGAGAAATTCTGTTATTGACTTAAGAAAAGAAGCAAGATTAGAACAATTTGTAGTTGGAGCAATTATTTCAGGAATAGCCAATTCCAAATATCCCTATGGCAATAGCCCAGAAGAGTTAGTTATAGGAAGATACCGGTTTAGAAGAAAAGAACATGTGCAAACATTAAGAAGAGATAATAATGAAACTATAACTGAAATAGATTATGTCTTAAAAATGAAAAAGGGAAGAGTTATAGGTGTTGATGTTGTGAGCTTTTCTCCAGGGGAAAAAGGAGTGGCTAGAGATTATGATGAGCAAGATTTAAAGTTAAGTAGAAGAGGGTTATAAAATGAACTTGAAAGAATATCAGGAATTATGCAGGAAAACTGCAAAAAAATTTGAAACTAGAGAAAAAGAAATACTTACATGGGGGCTTGGAATAACAGGAGAAGCAGGGGATGTTGCTTCCTGCATAAAAAAAACATTTGCCCATGACAATAATCAAGAAGCAGGAATAAAAGAAAATATAGGAGATACATTATGGTATGCTGCAATGATATGCAATTTTTTCAATTGGGATATGGATAATGTGCTGGAGGAAAACATAAAAAAGCTTGAAGGAAGATATCCAAAAGGATTTACAATTGAAAATGCAAAAAGAAAAATGATTGACTGGAATGAAAATGAACTTAAAAAATAAAAAATCAATGGCAGCACGAACATTTAATGTTGGAACAGACAAGATAGCGTTTGTCAGGATTGATGAAATAAAAGAAGCAATAACAAAGCAAGATATTCGTGATCTTGTTTCTTCAGGAGCAATAGTCATTAAAGAGAATAAAGGGAAGAGAAAAATTGAGAAGAGAAAAATAAGGAGTTTTGGGAAAATAAAAAAGAAAATAAGAAGCAGGAAGCAAAATTATGTAAAAATTACAAGAAAATTGAGAGAGTACGCAAGGCAATTGAAACTGCAAAAGAAAATTGACAAGAAAAAATATGAAAAAACAAGAAAGCAGATAAGAGCAAGAGTGTTTAAAAGCAAGGCTCATATGAAAGAGATAATAAAATGAAAATAAAATTTGTGCAAAAATTAAATTGCAGGAATATAAAATGAAAATAAACAAAAGAAGAAGAATAGAAGGAAAAACAGATTATAAGAAGAGAATGAGGCTTTTAAAATCAGAAGCAGGAAGAATTATATTCAGGAAAACAAACAAGTATATTATAGGGCAGTATGTAAAGAGCAAGGAAGCGCAGGATTTTGTTTCAAGAGGAATTGAATCAAGAATACTTTTGAAATATGGATGGCCAAAAGAAGCAGCAGGAAGCTTGAAATCTCTGCCAGCCTGCTATTTGACTGGCTTGCTTCTCGGAAGAAAAATTATTGATAAAGAGGGAAAAATAAAAGCAGCATTAGATATAGGATTGATTAGAAATACAAAAAAATCAAAAATTTACGCTTTCTTGAAAGGATTAATTGACGCAGGAATAGATATTCCAAATAATGCTGAATTTCCTGATGAAAACAGAATATCTGGAAGACATCTAAAGAAGAATATAAATTTTGAAAAAATAAAGGAGAAAATAAAAAATGAATGAGGAAAAAGAAGAGAATATTGTTGAAATAATTGCGCCTGAAATCAAGGAGATTGAGAAAAAGTCTGCAGAAGAGCTGGAGAAAGAAAGGCTTAGAATGGTTGAAAAAAAGAAAATAGAAGAAAATCTTGACAAATGGGTTCCTAAAACAAAAATTGGAAAGCTTGTCAAGGAGAAAAAAATAAAAAACATTGATGAGATTCTTGAAAAATACAAAATTCTTGAGCCTGAAATTGCTGATTCTCTATTGAATTTGAATTCAGATTTGCTTGCAATCGGGCAGGCTAAGGGGAAATTTGGGGGAGGAAAAAGAAGAGTATGGAGGCAGACTCAGAAAAAGACAGCAGAAGGAAATGTCCCTACATTCGCATGCCTTGCTGTTGTCGGAGATGAGAACGGGCATGTAGGAATTGGATTGGGAAAGGCAAAAGAAACACTGCCTGCAAGAAGCAAGGCAGCCAGAAATGCCAAGCTGAATATATTTAAAATAAGAAGAGGATGCGGAAGTTTTGATTGTTCTTGCCACGAGATGCATTCTATTCCATTTAAAGTTGAGGGAAAGTGCGGAAGCAGTGAAATTATATTAATTCCTGCTCCTCAGGGAACAGGGCTTGCAGTAGGAGATGAGTGCAAGAAAATTTTAAGATTGGCTGGAATAAAAGATATTTATGGAAAGACATTCGGGCAAACTCGCTCAACAATAAATCTTGCAAAGGCATGCATTTCTGCTTTGAAAAAAACAATGGAGATAAAAGTAGCAGGAGAAAAAGCAAGATGATTGAATATAGGGTATTACTAAAAGGAAAACCAAGAAAAGAAGCCACATTAATGCACAGAATAAAGAAATTTATAGATGATACCTTGGTAGTTGGCTCAGTAGGAACACTTTCATTGTTTAATTCCTATGAGGAGGCAAATCCTATGAATTCTGAAGTTTCAGAATTAATTAAACAGCATAATGGGAGATTATTGGCATATCATTATATACCAAGGGGATTAATTTTAACAGCGAGGTTTGACAGCAGAGAAGAGGCAGAGAAACTTAGGCAGGAATTAATAAAAAGAGATTATAACCCCCGAGGAGTAGGAATACCTTGGGGGGAAGGGCATGGTTTCAGGAGCATAAAATGATAGCTGTAATAAGAATATCAGGAATGGTTGAAATACCAAAAGAAGTTCAGGAAACTTTATTCAGGATGAGATTAAGAAAGAAGTTTGCTTGTGTTCTTTTATTTGAAAAGCCAGAAAATCTTGGGATGCTTGAAGTTGTTAGAAATTTTGTTGCTTATGGCAAGATTGACAAGGAAACTTTAATTGAATTGATAAAGAAGAGAGGAAAATCAGGGAAAAAAATTAAAATTGATGCTGAGAAAATTGCCAGCGAGATGCTGGAAAGCAAGACTGAAAAAAAGCTTGAAGATTTTAAATTAAAGCCTTTTTTCTCTCTTCATCCTCCCCGGGGCGGAATTAACTCAAAATTGCACTATCCTCGCGGAGTTTTAGGAGACAATCAGGAAAAAATTTGCGAGTTAATAAGGAGGATGCTGTAAAATGGCAGAAAATAACTTTAAAGTTATTGTTCTTGGAATAGTTTTTGATACAAAAACAAGAAAAATTTTAATTGGAAGAAGAGAAAATGATGCTTATATTAAAAAATTAACTTGGTGCTTTCCAGGAGGGGATGTTAATTCAGGAGAAGAGCCCGAGGAAGTATTAAAAAAAGAAATTAAAATAAAGACAGGACTGGAAGTTGAAAATTTGGGGGCTGTTTTTTCAAAAATATATCCTGAAAAAAAAGATTTTCTGGCAATTTATTATTTGTGCGAGGTTATTGGAGGAAAAGAGAAAGCTAGGGAGAAATTCAAGGAAATAAAATGGGTTAAGCCAGATGAGCTTGAAAAATATTTTACAACATCATTTCATCCTAAATTAAAAGAGTATATTATGAATATAGGAGATAAAACATGAAACTGAAGAAAAGAAGAAAATTTTCAAGAGCAAGAGGAACAAGAACTTGCGGGTGGGCTATGAAGAAGCATAAAGGAAGTGGAAATCGTGGAGGAAAAGGAATGTCTGGAACTGGAAAGAGGGCAGACCAGAGAAAAAGCTATGTTATAAAACATCTTTATCCATATTTTGGGCAGCAGGGATTTACATCCAGAAAAACAAAAAGAAAAATGAATAATGTAATTAATGTTTCTGATATTGAAAAAATGAAAGAAACAGAAATTAATCTTGAGAATTACAAAATACTTGGAGAAGGAGAGATAAAAAGAAAAGTTGTTGTAAAGGCAAAAGCCGCATCAAAATCAGCCCGGGAGAAAATTGAGAAAGCCGGCGGCAAAATTGTTCTTTCAGAAAATAAGCAAAACAAATCTGAAGATAAAGAACAAGAAAAACAGATTAAAGAGAAACAGAAAAAGTAATTCTACTATTAATGTTACTAATTTGAAAAAATATTATTTAGTTTATAATTGTTAAAGAGCCAATTATAAAAGATTATAGATGCCATATGCAAAATAAATTACAAAAAGAAAAAATAAAGAGCATAGAGAAATATAAACAAGTTTTCTGATTTTGCTGTTTTTTATAAAATTAATTCCTGAATTAAGAAATATTAAAATTGAAAAAAATGACTGGAATAAGTATCTTGACTGAAAAAATGCCCAGTCATCATATTTAATTCCAGCATAAAAAATAAAAAATAAATTTGTTAGGAAAAGCAGGAGGCATAATGTTTCAAAAATATTTTTGCTGGGATTTCGTGCAATTCTAAAAAATCCAATAATCATAATTATCGTTGGAATTATTGCCAAAATATAAATCAGAGAGCCGAGCCAGCTGAAAATTGCAGATTTGCCGTTGAAATTGGAGTCTTTGATATACTGGTACCAGAAAGTTCCGTAAAGCATCAAGGGATAGGAGTGTTTTGTCTCAAGAGAAACATACGGATTTTCTATAAGCTTAATAATATTAATATCATAAAATGAACTTGAGCCAGAGTATGTGCCTCTGTGGGGCGCAAACCACCCGGGATTTATCTCCTGATAATTTATAAATGGATTTTTATATAAAATTTCATTGTTAACATACTTATAGCTTCCCAGAGCCAGGGAGATGACAAGAAAAATCAGGCATGGAACAAGTATTTTTTGATTATTTTTGAAGTTTATAAAGATAATCAAAACAAAAAGAACAGGAAGAAATAAAATAAAAGTTGCTTTTGTCAGCATTCCAAGCCCGAGAAATACTGCAAGAAGCACATGATTCATAATTGACTGAGACTTTATCAACATGTAAGACTGAAAAAATATCAAAGAGCCAAGAAAAATTGACAATGAATCATTTGAGATATAATTGCCGAAGAATATCATCTGTGGAAGCAGTCCTGCAAACAAAAGGCAGTATAATTTGTTTTTTGGAGGTATATCAAGCTTTTTTATTAAAACAAAAAATACAATTAATGCTCCTATTGAAAGGATGAGAGAAAAAAACTGCACTGCTTTTGCACTGCCAAAAAAAAGAAAAAAAGAGGCAAAAATATAATATAAAGGAGGATGTTGCGCCTCCTCAAACTGGAAAGGGGAAGGAAGAGCATTATTCTGAAAAATATAACTGACAACTAAAAAGTGTTTGTCATTGTTAAAAGGAGTCTGGAAGGAGAAAATTACAAGGCGGAGAAGAATGCATATTATCAGAACAGCAAGAAGTTTTTTGTCTGAGTTTTTCATAGTAATAAGTGTTTATAATAATATAAAAACTTTCTTAATTTGTTAAGTTAGAAGGTTTATTTTATATAATTTAAATGCTAATAACCTTTAAAAACAAGATTTTCTATTTAGAAACATGGCATTTAAAGAGATACTCAAAAACCTGCCTGAAGTCCGAGGGCCTGTAGAAAAAAAGCTTAGCTTCAATGTAAAGCTAAAATGGACTTTAATAGTTCTGCTTGCATTTTTTGTTCTTGCAAATATTTCATTATATGGATTGGAAAAAAACTCGCTTGAAAGGTTTCAGTATCTTGCAGTAATTCTTGGAACTGATTTTGGTTCAATTATCTCGCTGGGGATAGGGCCCATTGTTATGGCATCAATTATACTTCAATTGCTTGTGGGAAGCAAAATTCTTAATATAGACACAAAAACAGAAGAAGGAAAAAAATACTTTCAGGGATTGCAGAAACTTCTTGTTTTCTTTTTTATTCTCTTTGAGGCAGCAATTTATGTATTGATGAAAGGGCTGCAGGCTGCTCCGGGGTATACAGGAATTGTGATATTTCAGCTGATACTTGGAGGATTAGTAATAGTATTTATGGACGAGGTTGTACAGAAATGGGGTTTTGGGCAGGGCGTCTCATTATTTATTGTTGCGGGGGTGGGGTGGAGAATTTTTACAGAAATGTTTCAGTTTATAGGACAACAGGGAGGAAACTGCCTGTTGAAATTTTCTGGCACTGATTTTATATCATGCCCGGGGCAAATATTTTCGCTTATTCAGAGTATAATAAACCAGGATATAACCGGGGCTGCAGGCGCGATTGCTGCAATATTTGTTACAGCAATAATATTTTTATTTGTTGTGTATGCTCAATCTCTTAAAATAGAGG
The DNA here is from genome assembly GCA_016866995.1 of Candidatus Pacearchaeota archaeon. Taxonomy (GTDB): domain Archaea; phylum Nanobdellota; class Nanobdellia; order Pacearchaeales; family GW2011-AR1; genus VGKQ01. The sequence continues at coordinate 38,154 of VGKQ01000005.1, read as the reverse complement.
TGCCTCTTTCATTTGACAGGCTAAGAGGATATGGAATAAAGTGGCCGCTTGCTTTTTTTTATGCTTCTGTAATCCCAGTAATACTTGTTGCTGCACTTGCTGCAAATCTCCAGCTTTTTGCTGGATTAATTGAAAACTGGGCAGGGCATGCAACATGGCTTGGAAGCTTTTCAGGGGGGCAGGCTGTTTCTGGCTTGGCATTCTGGCTTTCACATACAAATATTGTAGGACTAGCAATAAAAGGAGGGTTAAGAAGCATTTATATTATCCAGGGATTAACTCATATTCTGTTTTATATGGCATTTTCGTGCTTGTTTGCATATTTCTGGATGAAAACATCTGGCATGGATGCTTCATCACAAGCCAAGAATATTATTGGTTCTGGCTTGCAGATTCCTGGATTCAGAAAAGATGAAAGAATTCTTGAATCTGTGCTTGACAGATATATTGTTCCTCTGACAGTAATGGGAGGGGCTGCAATAGGATTGCTGGCTGCTTTTGCTGATACGCTTGGGGCAATGGTTTCTGGAACATCTGTCCTGCTTGCAGTAATGATTATTTATCAGTATTATAATTCCATATCACAACAGCACGCAGTTGACATGCATCCTGCGATGAAGAAATTTATGGGGTAAATTTCTGCCTCTCTCACTTTGATAAGTTCAAGATGAAGAAATTTATGGGGTAAATTTCTGCCTCTCTCACTTTGATAAGTTCAAGATGAAGAAATTTATGGGGTAAATTTCTTCTGCTGTTTTTTTCTGTTATATATTTTGTAAAAGACAAATGCTTAAATAATACCATGGATACGAAAATTTATGAAAAAACAAATATTTTCTGAAACAATGACTAATTTTGGAATAGTAAGTTTAATTGAGTTTATTGAAGCTCAAGAAGGTGTGGAAAAAGTTTGGGAGGGAGGAGGTGATAATTATTCAACATTACATTATTTTCACAAACAAAATGTGACAGCTCAGTCTGTAAGATATGGAGTTCCATATTATCTTGGAACCAAGGTTTTATTTCATGTTTTTTTATATGGAACTGAAAAAGGAATACGAGAGGTTGAGCCAATAGTTCTTAGAGGAATACAAAAAAAGGAGACAGGAAAATTAGAAACTTTTGTTCCTTAACGTGATACTTTAAGTGAAAGATTTAATTCTGAAGCTTTAAAAACCCAATTCACTTTTATTTTTTATGAAAGGAATGGGAATTTTATTCTTGATAATGGCACTCAGCCTGGGAATTGCATTTATGTGGAACAGCATTCCAATAATAAAAAGCTCTGTTCATTATATTCTTGACCCGAGTGCCGGCTGGCTTCTTGACTTGAATTTTTATCTTGGGATTATTCTGCTGTGTGCTTTTCTTACATTTGTGACAACAATTATACAAAAATATGCAACAGACCAGGAAACAATAAGGAAGATTAAGGCAGAACAGAAACAGATTCAGGAAGAAATAAAAAAATTAAAAAACCAGCCTGAAAAAATGCTTGAACTGAACAGGAAGCAGATGGAGAAGATGCCTGAAATGATGCAGCATACAATGAGGCCTTTGCTTTATACATTTATTCCTTTTGTCCTTTTATTCAGATGGTTTGGGGATTATTTCACAGGCTCTGCGTTAAACTCAACATTTCTTATATTTCCAAAATGGGTTTGGATTTACCTTGTTCTCTCAATTATTTTCAACTCTTTTTTCAGGAAGATTTTGAAAGTTGCTTAAAACAAAATCTTCTGTTATTAACTCTTATTTTGATAAAATGTTTAATATTGTTTGTGGGTTAATTGTAAGAATAAAAATTAAGTTGCAGATTAATAGTAGAAGCAATAATTTATATACTCCATAAACACAAGAAAAATATGAGCAAAGAAGAAATATTATTCAAGCTGAGCTTGATTGAACAGCAATCTAATGAGATAAAGCAGCAGATAGAAACAATTGACAGCCAAACTGGAGAGCTTGAGAACTTGAAGTCGTGCTTCAAAAATATTGAAAAGAGCAAGAATAAGGAAATGCTGGCTAATCTTGGAAGAGGCGTGTTTATAAAAACTAAAATAGATGATGAAAAATTATTTGTAAATGTGGGAAGCAAGATTGTTGTAAGAAAAACTCCTGAAGAAACAAGCAAGATTATAGACAAGCAGATTGAAGAAATGAATGATTTGAAGGAAAATTTTGTTCATAATCTTGAGCATTTGAATTCAGAACTTGCAGAATTAGTTGAGGAAGCAAGAAAAGAGAAGAATTAGAAAGATTTATTAATTAACTTTTCTATTTTAAATTATGTTTTGGCCATTTGGAAAAGGGAGTGTAGATATTCAGCTAGATAAATATGATTTTTCTCCAGGAGATACTGTTAGTGGAAAAGCAGTATTCACTCTTAAAAAAGTTGTGCATGCAAGAGGAGCTAAAGTAAGATTAATTGGAGTAAAAAAAGAAACAAAGATAGGAGGAAGTGCTTTATTTAATTCTAAAACGAATGTTAATAAAAGTATGGGGTATGTTTTTGATTTTGTTCAGCCATTAAGCGGAGAAAAAGATTATTCTGGAAATTTTACATATAATTTTAAGATAAAAATTCCCAAAAATGTTTTAACTCAGTCGGATATTGGGGAAGGAATCGCGGGCACTATAATTAAATCAGCCCAAATTCTTTCAGGTGTGAGCAGCCAGATTAAGTGGTATGTTGTAGCTTTTTTGGATGTTCCTATGGGAATTGATGTTTCAAAAAAAGTTCAGATAAATGTTGGATGAGAATGAATAAAACTTTTTTTGGTAATCATAGTAATTGCAGTATTAGTTGTTGCAGGTATTGCAGGTTATATTTTCCTGGGAAATAAACAAAGCAATCAAGAATCTAATAGTCCAGCATCAAACACTTCAGCTGCAAGCAATCCTGAAAATAATGTAAAATCTTCAAGTAAAATTAATCAAAGCAATCCATTAGATATAATTTACTCGGCTTTTTTCAGTTGCATAAATCAATGCCCTTCTGGAAGTTGCCCCCAACCAAATTGTAGGCCAGACTATTCTTCAGGAAGAGGAGCGTCAATTGGGTGGGTTGGAGAGTGTAAAACTGGAAGCTTTACAGATTGTATAAATCCAACTTGCTTTGATAAATGTTCTACAGATAGAGATGCTTCTTTGAAAAGTGGAAACTTTAAAGGGATGATGCCTAGTTCAAATATATGGAGTGCAATTACTTGTAGTGATGCTTCTGGGACAAAAGGAAAAGACTGTGTTACTATCGTGAATACAGGTACAGCATCAAAAGCGTCTTATAAACAGTATTTGAAATATGGTTGTGCCAATTCTTGTTGGCAGGATGTAATTTAATTTTTATTTCCTAACTTTTCTCAAAAACTCATCAAAACTGATTTATTTTGGCAAGAATAATTTTCTTAGCTTTGTCAAATTCTAATTCAGAAGATATTAAATTTTTCAAATCAATCTGCCATAAACCTCTCATTTTTTCTATTCTGTGGATAAATTCTTTTTTGTCAAACTTTAAGTGGTATAAGGAGAGTTTTTTATTTACAAGATTTATGTCAAACTTAGCATCTTTATTCAAGAGAAAAAACAAGTCATAAATATCTCTTGGCTTTAATCTTGACATTATTGCCCTAATTTTTTCAGCTAAAATTTCATCTTCAGACATTGCAAATACATAAAAATTAGGAATTTCTTTGTACAAAGAAACAATAAATTCTCTTTTTGGCTCTGTTAAAATATTTTCTTTCATGCTCATATTCAATGGAATAAAGCATTGCGTTTCTTTGCTTCCCTTATAAAGAGGGCCGTTAAATAAGAGTCTTACATTTATCTCATTTGGATACTCTTTAATCTCCTTTACTTTTCCTTTTATGTTAAGAAGCATCAAGTCAGAGATTATCTTTTCTGCAATTTTTTTAATGTCCAGTCTTTCAGTCAAAGTAAAATCCAAGTCTTCAGAAAATCTGTCCAACTTATAGATTTTATACAAGCATGTTCCTCCTTTGAAAATAAGCTCTTTTCCTGCAATTGAATATATGCTGAATAATATCAGATTTTGCAGATAATCTTTTTCAGCATTAATTAAAGATAATCTTTTTAGTCTTGCTATATTCTCAAGTTCGTCATATGTCAACATTTTTGATTATTCTCCACTTTTTTATTTTTTCACCCTTTGCCTTAATAGCATATTCTAATGGAGTATATTTATGATTAATTGATGCTTTAAATTTGTTATAATAATTAAATCCCATAGTTTCAAGCAAGAAGCCAAATCTTTTTATTAAAGATTTATTTCTAGTTTTAATTAAATATTTTGCAAGCAAATCTATATCCAAATTTTCCTTATTTTTCTTAACAATTTCACAAATTTCTGAAAAAGAAATTTTTTTAAACAAAGCAGAGTCGATTAATGCTTTTTCTTTTTCAGCAATAAATACATCAAATCCATTATAAATTTCTTTATTATACCCAAAAAAATATTTTGGATTTATTCGAATAAAGATTATTCTTGAATTTTCAAGATTTATTATTCTCTTTTTCCTTGCTCTTGTTGTTATCACAAAAACATCTTTTGGAAGCTGTTCGGTTAGATTATAATATCTTAAAGATGACCATAAAGAAATATAGGATGGCCAAATTATGTTACTTGCCATTATTAGAGGGTCTTTTTGAGAAGCGTATTTGTTTCTTTCTATTTCGTATATAAGACTCTCTTTTTTTAGCCTGTATGCAATTAATTTGGCATACTCTCGGCTCTTCCCTGTCAGTTCTTTTAAGATTTTAATATTAAAGACAGGGTATCTGCTTAATTCTTTTATTAGTCTAATTTTATTCATTTTTTAACTTTCAATAAACCATAGTTATCATTTATGATAACTATGTACCCTTATAGGTTTATAAATCTTTCTATTTTTTATTTTCCTCAAAAATTTATCATAGCTTAAAATTCCAAGCTCTGATATAATTTTCTTGATATATTTTTTTTCTATCAGCTCGAAAGCAGGATTTCTCACTCTTATATGCCGGGGAACTCTTGCCCATGCTTCATGAAAATCTCTCTCTTCAATTGGAATATGGTGAGATGAGTATTTCCAGGAATCTGCAACAATATATAAAGGAATTTTGTGAAAACTTGCAAGCTCGGCTATCATTCCACTTCCTACTTTATTTATTATTCCTTCTTTCAGTATGGCATCTGCACCAAGCAGAACAATATCTGCTTTTCTTGTTCCTTGTTTTTTTTCAAGAGCAATGTCAATTGCAGAGTCAAGAAACATTGTGACTTTTATTCCTGCTTTTTCCAATTCTCTCGCAGTCATTCTTCCTTGAAATAATGGCCTTGTCTCTGTATTATAAACTTCAAACTTCTTTCCTTTTTTTCTTGAATAAATTAAACTAGAAATGACATTTGTTGAATGGCAGTGAGTGAAAATAACTGAATTATTTTTTATTATTTTTAAAACTAGCAAATTTATCTTTTCTTGGGCATAATCAAAATGAGCAAGAGTTTTTTTATATCCAAGATTTTTATATTTATGAAGAACATTGACAAGCATTGGCTCTGTAACTCTTGCATTAATTAATTTTTTTCTTGAGTCTTGATTAACAGAACAATCAGAAAGAGAACACGCATACAGGGCGGCTTTTGCAATATTTCTGGCTCCCTGAATTTTTATTTTTTTTATATCCTCAAGTATCTTGTCAAATCTCTTTTTATTTTTCATGATAAAATTAGATTAATGTGCTATAAAAATCTTACTTAGTTAATATCAATTCAAGTATCTTATGCTTATGGCATATTGGCTTGCTGTCTTCTCTCTCAAAAATCTTCTGCGAAATAATTTTAAATTTTGAGACAAGATTAAGGACGCTTTTAGTATTCTGTCTGTAATATATATTTCCTTTTGCATCTATTACTGATAGGTTAAAATGAACAAAGAAGTATCCTCCAGGTTTTAATGCCCTAAATATCTCATTTAAAGCTTTTTTCTGATTTAGAAAATGAATGACATTAATCATAAAAAATGCGCCAATAGAATTGTCTGGGAAATTTAAAGTCTCTGCGTTCTGGACTTCAAAGTTCAAATCAGGAAAATTGCTTTTTGCAAATAAAATCTCTTCCTCTGAATTATCTATGCCCAAAACCCTGAATCCATTTTTAGAAAATAAATTAACATCCCTTCCATTTCCGCATCCAATATCAACTACCATTCCCTTAAAATTCTTGCTTTTCAGAAAACAAGAAAAATCTTCAGAATATTTTGCTGGATGATTTTGCCAGTGTTTTTTGTCAAAATATTTATGCTTAAATTTTTCTATATTCATAACAGCAAAACAAAAAGATTGTATAAAAAGCTTCCTAAATTATCTGTTATTAGCTTATATTTAAGTTATTTAAGAGATTACATTAATTTTATTGCAATTAAATAAAAATTATTGATAAATTGAAGATAATTAAGGATTATTAGTAGAATTTAAATATTCTGGCTTTCTTATACAAAGATGCTAGAAATGATACTGAGCCCGAGAAAGGCAGAAAGAGAGCCATGGGAAATGCTTTTTATAGGGATATTTTATGCAACACTTTCTATTTTGCTTGTAAACTGGATTTTTGCTGGCGATGCTGTTCTTTCAAAATATTCAGGAATACTTGTCGTGACATTTACAGTAATGTTTTCTATTCCATTTATGTATTATGCAATTAAAAATGAAGAAGAGAAGGACATTAAGTATGAAGGAATGTTCAAAATAATAAAAGAGCATATGAAAGCTCTTTATTCTTTCTTATTTCTCTTTCTCGGTTTTATTATAGCATTTTCATTTTGGTATATGGTGCTTGCTTCAAATATGAGCTTCAAGGCGCAGATTGAGACATACTGCATGATAAACAGGCCTGCAAATTTCAATGAGTGTGTTGCAGATTATGGTGTAAAAGGCAAGACAACACCCACTGCGTTTTTAACTGCAAAAGAGAAATTTTTTATGATTTTTGCAAATAATATCTATGTTCTTATTTTTACACTTGTATTTTCTCTTATATTTGGAGCAGGAGCTATATTTGTTCTTGCATGGAATGCTTCTGTCATAGCTGCTGCTGTTGGAATATTTTCAAAATCAAATCTCTATGACCTGCCTTTAGGAATTGCAAGATTTATGATTCATGGCTTGCCTGAAATTGCAGCCTATTTTATTGCTGCATTGGCAGGAGGGATTGTCTCAATAGCAGTAATAAAACATGATATTAGAAGCGACAAGTTCTGGAATATTTTACAAGATTCATTAAACTTGCTAATTCTTGCAGTAATTGTTCTTTTTATAGCTGGCTTAATAGAAGTTTTTATAACTCCTTTATTATTCTGATATTTTAATTTTATACTAAAATATTATCAGCAGTTTAACTAATTATAGTTAATATAATTTATTGCTTATTATCCAATGTAAATTTAATTGCAAAATTTAATATCATTGAAGAGCAATTAAATTTAAATATGCCTATATTTTAGATATAAAATGACAAGATATGTATGCAAAAACTGCAGGTTTGCTATAGAAAGAGAAAAAGCTCCTATAAAATGCCCTAACTGCGACAGAAAAGCAATGGAAAAAGAGCAGAATGCTGATGAAATTCTAAGCAGTCTTGATGAATAAAAAGAAGTTAAATCTTTTAGAATTTTTGATATGGAAGAGACAATAGAAGAAAGAAAAATTAAGGCGAAAAATTTTTTGAAAGGAAAAATATCCTGGATTTACTATTTAATACTTGGGGTTATAATTGCAATTAATGTTTATATCAGGACACTGCCTATGAGAATTATCAACGGGCATCCTGGTTTGTGGGATATAACTACAAATAACTGGACGCTTGGGCCAGATTTAGACCCATTTTTATTCTTTAGGTATGCAAAATATATAGTTGAACAAGGAAGCTTGATGATTAATGATATGATGAGATATGTTCCTTTTGGGTATGTTACTGCAGGGGAAACAAGATTGCTGCCTTATATGATTGCATGGCTTCATACTCCTGTTAAATGGTTTAATTCTCAAGCAACAATAGAATATACTGCAGTAATCTTTCCTGTTGTAATGTCTGTATTTACTGCAGTATTTTTCTTCCTGCTTGTGAGGAAGATATTTGAAGGAAAAGGAAAAAATACCTCAAATATTATTGCTCTTATATCCACAGCTTTAATGATTATTCTTCCTTCACTTCTTTCAAGAACAATAGCAGGAATTCCAGAAAAAGAATCAGCCGGGTTTGCATTTTTCTTTGCAACATTTTATTTCTTCCTTTGCGCATGGAAGGCGAAAAAAACTTACTCAATGATAATTAACAGCATATTTGCCGGATTAGCAACAGCATTAATGGGATTAATATGGGGCGCATGGGTGTTTATATTTATTATTCTCAGTGTTTCTGTTTTTCTTGTATTTATTCTTGGAAAAACAGGGAAAAGAGAGCTTGTAATTTACAGTTTGTGGCTTATTTCAATGATGATTTTTACTCTTCCTTTTACTTTAAGAATTACGCTGCAGAGCCTAGTTACAAGCTCATCAACAAGCATGGCATTTGCCCTTTGGCTTGTTCTTATTGTTGATTTTATTATTTTTAAAACAAAATTAAAAGACACTGGATTTATTAATAAGATTAAAGAAAAAATCAAGCTACCTGAACAAATTATATCAATTATTTCTGCTTTTATAATTATCATTATAATTGCTTCAATCAAATTTGGAATTGGCTTTGTTCCAGGGGTTGTAGGAGATATAATAACTCATTTAACAGTGCCATATGAAGACAGAATTTCTTTTACAGTTGCAGAAAACAGGCAGCCGTATTTTGGAGAGTGGGCAAGAGAGTTTGGCCCGGTTGTTTATGGAATTCCATTATTTTTCTGGCTGTTTTTTATAGGCAGCATATTTTTGTTTTACGAAACAGTTGGAAATTTAAAGAGAAATGAAAAATGGCTTTTGACTGTTGCATATACAATCTTTCTTTTTTGTTTGATATTCAGCAGATATTCTTCTTCAAGCGTATTTGATGGAGCCAGTTTTACAAGCAAATTTGTTTATTTTGGAGGTATAATCTTGTTTGGAATTGTTTTCCTATATGTATATTATAAATATAAAAAAGAAAATCAAAATGAGTTATTAAAAAGCATTGATTTCAACCATATTCTTATATTTATTCTGTTTTTTCTTACAATTATAGCTGCAAGAAGCGCAATAAGATTAATTATGGTTTTAGCTCCTGTAGCAGCAATTATCATTGGTTATTTTATAGTAGACAATTTTTTAAGAGCAAGAAAGGCAGAAGATGAAATAATAAAAGTACTGGCATGGGTTGTTGCAATTGTTGTTGTAATTGCTTCAATTTATACTATGTATTATGATTATCAAGTCACAAAAAACAGCGCGATGATTTATATTCCATCAATATACAGCAACCAGTGGCAAAAAGCAATGGAGTGGGTTAGAAATAACACTCCGAAAGATGCTGTATTCAGCCACTGGTGGGATTATGGATACTGGGTGCAGACAATGGGAGAGAGAGCAACTGTGTTAGATGGAGGAAATGCCATTGCTTACTGGGATCATCTAATGGGAAGGCATGTCCTGACAGGGAAGACAGAACGAGAGGCTCTTGAATTTATGTATACTCATAATTCAACATACTTTCTTATTGACTCAACTGAGATTGGAAAATATGGGGCATATTCAAGCATAGGAAGTGATGAAAATTATGACAGATATTCGTGGATAGGAACATTTACAATTGACGAAACTCAGACGCAAGAAACAAAGAATGAGACAATTTATCTTTACAGAGGAGGAGTTGCAACTGACGCAGACATAATATGGAATGATAATTCAACAAAGATAATTATGCCTGCACAAAAAGCAGGAATAGGCGGAATTCTTCTGCCAATTGCAAATATTAACGGAAGTGTTGCTGTTCATCAGCCTACAGCATTATTTGTATATAATAACAGATATATAAAAATACCAATGAGATATGTTTTTTACAATAACAAAAGCTATGACTTTCAAACAGGATTGCCAAGCGGGATATTTATAATGCCACAAGTAACAAACACGGGAATAAGCAATATTGGGGCAGGATTATATTTAAGCGAGAAAAACCTGAATGCATTATGGGTAAGATTATATCTTCTTGGGGAGGGGGAATATTTCCATCTTGTTCATAATGAGCCCGATCTTAGAATTCAGAATTTGAGAGAGCAAGGCATTGGAATTGGAGATTTTGCATTGTATAATAATGATATTCTTGGACCGATAAAAATCTGGAACATAAGCTTCCCGCAAGACATGCAGGCAAATCCGGATTATCTAAGCTATACTTATTCTAACCAGAATCTTTTTTATGCAGGCAAGCCATTTTAATTAGATATTCCAATTGAAGAATTATTTTTATTATATTTTAGATATTCATATTTACAATTTGTGATATTTACCCATATTAATCACTTAAATTAATTATAAACAGGATGAATTATAGATAATTGCTAGAGTGTGTGTTTAATATAAGACAAATCCGTTGATTTTATAAAGCTGTTCTGCTTGATTTTCATATGAATGCTTTATTATTAATCCCCATTATAGCAAGCTTTTTTGTAACATTTTTTATGATTCCAAGATGGATAAAAAAGGCAAAACAGATAGGATTGTTATGGGAGGACATGAACAAATACAAGAAAGAAAAAGTGGCTGGCTCTGGAGGAATAATTGTTATTCTTGGATTTATATTTTCAGTATTTATTTATATATCAATAAAAACATTTTATTTTAATTCAAGCGAGAATGTTGTTGAAATTCTTGCCACTACAACATCAATGCTTTTGTTATTAATAACAGGATTAGTAGATGACTTGCTTGGATGGTGGCATGGGGGATTAAGCAAGAGAACACGGATTTTATTATGCCTTTTTGCTTCCATTCCTCTTGTGGTTATTAATGTTGGAAGCTCTCATATAAATCTTCCGTTTTTAGACGGAACAAATCTTGGATTAATCTATCCGCTTATAATTATTCCAATAGGAATTATAGGAGCATCAACAACATTTAATTTTCTTGCAGGATACAATGGATTAGAAGCAAGCCAGGGAATTCTTATTATCTCTGCCCTAAGCATTGTTGCTTATTTTACTGGACACTCGTGGCTGGCATTAATTGGAATTTGCTTAATATTTTCGCTTGCTGCTTTTTTTATATTCAATAAATATCCCGCAAAAGTATTTCCAGGAGATACGCTAACCTATCCTATCGGAGGAATGATTGCGATTATGGCTATTTTAGGAGATATGGAAAAAATTGCAATATTTTTCTTCATCCCGTATATAATAGAACTTGTTTTGAAAGCAAGAGGCAGGCTGAAAAAGCAATCATTCGGAAAGCCGAATAAAGACAACAGCCTTGAACTTGCTTATAATAAAATGTATGGACTAGAGCATGTTGCAATTTTTCTGCTGAAGAAAATCAAGAAAAAAGTTTATGAAAAAGATGTCGTTGCTGCAATAAATATTTTTCAGATAATTATAATTATTCTTGGATTTCTGATATTCAAAAATTCAATATTTTAAGATGGATATAAAAAAAGATGAACTTGTAAAAGGAAGCCTGATTTTAATTATAATGCTTGGAATATTCAACATATTCAACTATTTATTCCAGATTTCAATGGCAAAGCTTCTTGGGCCTGCTGAATTCAGTGCATTCGCTGTTCTTATGAGTTTTATTTATATTTTTGGAATTCCAAGCGAGGCAATACAGACAGTTGTTGCGAGATACACAAGCAAATTTAATGCAAAGAAAAAAACAGGAAAAATAAAAGATTTTTTTTACAGAAGCATGAAAAAAGGATTTTTAATTTCTCTTGGAATCTTCTTTATTTTTATTATTGTTTCTTTTTTTGTCTCTGGACTGCTGGGCATACCTGTTTCTCTTTTAGTTATAACAGGATTGTTTATAGTATATTCATTTACAATTCCTGTTGCAAGAGGCGTGCTCCAAGGAAAAAAGAAATTTTTTGCAATGGGGGGAAATCTTGTTATTGAGTCTGTAGTTAAATTTGTATTTTCAATAATTCTTGTTTTAATTGGATTTAAGGTGTATGGCGCAATTGGAAGCATTATTATAGGAAGCATGGCTGCTTTTTTTATAGTTTTTTTCTCTTTAAAAGACGTGTTAAAAAGCAGAAGAGCAAAAGAAAATTTCGGGGGAATATTTTCTTATAATATTCCAGTATTAATAGGAATGACATCAATAATATTAATTTATAGTTTAGATGTTATAATTGCAAGATTTTTCTTTTCTCCTGAAATTTCTGGAAAATATGCTTTCGTCTCTCTTATTGCAAAATCAATTCTTTTTGCTAGTTTTGCTATAGGAAAAGCAATGTTTCCAATATCTTCTGAAAGATTTGAGAGAAAAACAGAAACATCAAGCTTGTTCAAAAAATCTATTCTGCTTACTTCTGTTATTTCAATAGCCGCTTTAGTATTTTTTCTTTTTTTTCCTGAATTTGTGATAAAAGTCATTTCATTATTTGATACAAGATATCTTGATGCTTCAAATGTGCTGTTTATTCTTGGACTTGGATTTTCTTTTGCTGCTTTTTCATATATTTTAATATTATATAATATTTCAGTAAATAAGATGAAAAAATCGGCTTATGGCTTGTTAATTTTTATTATTCTTGAATTTATACTGCTTGGAATTTTTAACTCCAACTTGGTAGAATTTTCTATCTCATTAACTACAGTTAATTTTCTTATGCTGCTTTATAACTTATGGATATTAAAAAAATGAAAATGAATAAAAATAATGTGCAGGAAACTAAAATAAATTGTCTTATTAAATAAAATGAACAGATTAAATTTATGCATAGTCATGCCTGCTCATAATGAAGAGCAAAGAATATCAAAAACTCTGGAAAGCTACGGAAAATTATTTTCAAAACTCAGAAAAAACAAAAAAATCAGAAAAATTGAGATACTTGTTGTTATAAACAACACGCAGGACAGGACAGAGGAGATTGTCAAGAAAGTGAGGAGAAAGTACAAGAATATAGAATATCTTAATTTCAAGGAAGGAGGAAAGGGTTTTGCAATAATTCAGGGATTTAAAGAAGCATGCAGACAAGACTGGGATTTAATTGGATTTGTTGATGCAGATATGTCAACATCTGCAGAAGAGTATTTTAACCTTATATCTAAAATAGAAAATTATGATGGAGTGATTGCAAGCAGATATCTGAAAAAATCTGTTGTAACTCCAAAACAATCTTTTTTGAGGGTTATGGCAAGCAGAGTTTTTAATTTTCTCATAAGAAGCATGTTTTTCATGCCTTACACAGACACCCAGTGCGGGGCAAAAATATTCAGGAAAGACGCAATAAAAAGCGTGTTGCCAGAACTTGGAATAACCCAGTGGTCTTTTGATATTGACTTGCTTTACAGGCTGAGAAAAAAAGGATTTAAAATAAAAGAAATTCCGACTGTGTGGGCAGATGCTGAGAAAAGCAAGCTCAGGCTTGGAAAAGCCAGCATGCAGATGTTTCTTTCAATAGTGCAATTGAGAATTATAAATTCAAAATTCAGAAGATTAATAAGCCCTGTAAAACCAGTAATAGGAATATTATGGAGAAAAGTGAAGTAAAAAGCACCATGAAAAAAAGAAATAATTTTGGAAAAATGAGGGAAACTATATTAGACAAGATAATTAGGTGGCTGAGAATAAGAAAAGCCAGCCAGTTTATACCAAAAAATACAGTATTAATTGATATGGGGTGCGGAGAGGGGGTTTTTTTGAAAAAAATGAGAAAAAGAATTAAAAAAGGAATAGGCATTGATAAAAAAGTAAAAAGGAATTATGAGAATATTATATTTATTAAAGCAGATTTGGAAAATTTAAAAATTTCTAAAAAAGCAGATGTGATAACTATGCTGGCAGTGCTGGAACATATAGAAAATTACAAGGAATTGCTGAAAAAAAGCTATAAAATGCTGAATAAGAACGGAAAGATTGTCATAACAACGCCGTCAAAAAAATCTAAGAATGTATTAAACATGCTTGCAAATTTAAAACTCGTAGACAGCAACGAGATAAAAGACCATCACACTTATTTTGACAATGAGCCAGGATATTATTTAAAAAAGGCAGGATTTAAAAATATTAAACATGAAAGATTTGAGCTTGGATATAATAATCTTTTTGTTGGAGAGAAATAAATATGGCAGAAACTGATAGTTTTGTAGACAAACTTATTGAAAAATTGTTTGATAAAAAATTCAGGTTTTTGATTGCAATAGCTATAATCGGATTGGTGTTAAGAATAATTGCAGCAATTAATACAGGAATGTTTGCAGATGACACTGTATTTGCAACCCATGCAATTAATTTCCTGAATTCTGGAAAATTAGAGACTTATCACCAGTCAGCATCACTTTGGTTTTTGATTACAGATATTTTTTACAAGATATTGGGGACAACGCAGCTTGCTTCAAGAGTATGTTCAATTTTATTTGGCACACTAAGCATTCTCGCAATATATCTTTTAAGCAGGGAGTTTTTTGATGAGAAAATATCTCTTATTTCATCGTTTTTGCTTGCAATCTCGGCATTTGCAATAAAGAATATGATGGCTGAAATGGACTCAATGGCTGTTTTTTTCATAATATTTGGAATGTATTTTTTTGTTTGTGCCCTGAAAAAAGAGAAAAAATCATTATTTGCTTTATCCGGAATAATATTTGGATTAGGAATAATAACAAAAATATATGTATTCTTTTTCATGCCTCCTTTGATTTTATATGCCTTGTATTATAACTGGAAAAAAGATTATGTAAGTGTTAATAAGAGGTTCCTCAGGAATTATAGAATTTTTATAATTATTGCTATTTTATCTTTAATAATTTTTATTGGATATTATTTTTTTAAACTTTCTGGAGAGGCTGGTCTTACTATGGTTAATATTCTCCGCATTTGTATAATAAATAGTATTTTTATTACAATCGCAATAAGTATATTAAGTGTTATTTTTTGGTATTTTTTATTTGTAAATAGAAATCTTCTAAAGAAAATAGCGATCTTTCTGATAATAGCAGGAATATTTTTTCTGCCTGCTATTATCCATAATTATCTTCTTTATCAGGAAAGAGGAATACTTGACTTTCAGTTTACAAGAGTTTTTCATTATGGAGAAGAAACTGCGGCCCAGTATTATTCGTGGGATGCTGGATGGAAGGCAAAGCCCGATTATCTCGGTTTTTTCATTGGAAACTCAAAACAGCTGCCATGGAGCAAGATGCCTTCTTCTCTTTATGCACTGACTTATATACTTTATAATGATTTTATTGTATTTATTCTTGGTGCAATTGGAATGATTTTTATCTTCAAGAAAAGCAGAAATTATTTCTGGTTTTTTATTCTTTCGTTTGGAATTCCATTTTTTTATCTTGCATCAATAATTCTTCTTTCAAAGCACTATCTTTTTGTCCTGCTTTTGCTTGTTCCTGCTGCTGCATTCTCGCTTGACAAAATACTGGGAAAAATACAGGAGAAAATAAAGATAAGAAGAATATATCTCCTTGCTTTCTTGATTGTTTTTTCGCTTATTTTCCTCGGATATCAGTCGCCATATATAAGCAGTCATTTTTATGGAAAATCAGCTATTGCACAAATGATTAATTATAAGAATAATATTGAAGACGGCTCGCTTGTTGTAGTTGATTCAAGAATTTATCGGGGGACTTTAACATGGATTTTTAATGACAAGCACTATATTGAATCAGCCCAGTTTCCACTGCTTATACAGGAGCAAAATAAATTAGAAGGAAGAACAACAATTCCTGTTTATTATATTGAATGTATAAAGGATGATTGCGGTTGGGGGACAATTGCAAATCAGCCGGATTTTAACAAGAGCATGGAAGATATAACAGCATATTTTAAAAACATTTCGCAGGAAAAAGCCACTATAAAAAATATTGAGCAGAATAAGTTTTATCTTTTGTCTGGAAATGGAGAAGATTATTACAAAGTTTATAAAACTGCAATGAATCTTGCACCTCAAACCCTTGCAATGGCAGATTCAACTCATACTTTCTTTTTATATCCAGTGGGATATAATGGAGCAAGCTTTGATGATATTTCAGAATCAAATTTATTATATAAAACAGCAAGAGCAATCCAGTATCTTGCAATTTTACTTGCATTTTTGTCAGCAATTATCTTGCTGTATATTCTAATAAATAAAAAAGATTAAAAATAAATCCAAGAAAAAATGAAGCTAAGTATAATTATTCCAGCATATAATGAAGAAAAAACTATTAAAGAAATAATTGAGAAAGTGAAAAAAGTAAAATTGCCTATAAAAAAAGAAATAGTCGTGATTGATGACTGCTCAAAAGATAATACCTCTGAGATTTTGAAGAAAATTAAAGGAATAAAGGTTGTGAGACATCCGGGAAACAAAAATCTTGGGAAGGGAAGAGCAATACGTACTGGCCTGAAAAATATTACAGGAGATATTGTAATTGTGCAGGATGCTGATTTAGAATATAATCCTGAAGATTATAATAAACTTTTAGAACCAATAATAAAAGGAAGAGCAGAAGTTGTTTATGGCTCAAGAAATCTTGGAAAGGGAAAAAACGAGCATTCTTACACTTCATTTTATATTGGAGGAGTATTTCTCAGCAAGCTTGCAAATCTTTTATATAGAATAAAAATAACCGATGAGGCAACTTGCTATAAGATGATGAAAGCAGATATTATTAAAAACTTAAACTTAAAATGCAAGAGATTTGAATTCTGCCCAGAAGTTACTGCAAAAATTGCCAAAAAAGGCATAAAAATTCTTGAAATTCCAATTTATTATTCCCCTAGAAAAATGGCAGAAGGGAAAAAAATTAAGTGGAAAGATGGAGTAGAAGCTATCTGGACTTTAATTAAGTATAGATTTGTTAGTTAGTTGATTAAAGTAATTATCTGCAATTTAATAGTACATTATACAAATAATAGTTAAGTGATAAATTTAGATGTTAATTAGATATTCCAATTGAAGAATTATTTTTATTATATTTTAGATATTCATATTTACAATTTGTGATATTTACCCATATTAATCACTTAAATTAATTATATATCAATTTATATTGTTGAGATAATAATTTTAAATAAGATTAATTTTATTGCGACTTCTTGAATAATGCTGCAAGAGTTCCTAATCCGTATGTAAAATGCTGGAGAAACATCAAAAATGGCACAATAAAAATAACGCGGAAATCTTTTATTCTTTTTAATGCAATTAGAGAATCTATGAATAGTATTAAAAGATATACAAGAATGAGAAACAGGAATGAGTGAAAAAGAAACTTGGAGAAAAAAGATGATACAATAATAAAAATCAATCCAAGAACCCCAATCATTGGAGCAAAATATAAAAATTCAAACGATTCCTTATATCTTCTTGTAAACTGAACTTTCATTACGCCTCTCGAATAAATCTGTTTGAGAAATCCTTTTAAAGAAGCCCGTGGCATGTGCCAGACAACAGCATCTTTTGCAAGAGCAAGATTATATCCTGCTCTTTCTATTCTTTTGTCCAAGTCTATTTCCTCTGCTGGAATAAATTTTTCATCAAATAAGCCAACCTTATCAAGAACAGATTTTTTTACAGCCATGTTGCCTCCTCTTGGATAATATTTTACAAAACTTTTTTTTGTTGTCCCAATCATTCCGCCTGTTCCAACAAATGAAGTTGTCATGCAGTGGTCAACTGCCCTCTGAAAAAATGATGCAAATTTAGGAGCGATAGACGGGCCTCCAACTGCGCCCGTTTTATCATCTTTAAGAGGCTTGAGAAGTTTTTTAAGCCAAGTTCTTGGGAATATCATATCATCATCAATAGAAACCATTATTTCTTTACTAGAATTTTTAATCGCAAGATTTCTTGCTGCAGAAAGCTTCTTATTTTTCTGGAATAGATATCTTAGTTTGTAGCTAACTTTTTTTGCTGTTTTTTTAACAATTTCTTGAGTATTATCTGTTGAGCCGTCATTTACAACAATAACTTCATACTTGTTTTTTGGATAGTCTAACTCATTTAAAGAAAGCAGTGCTTTTTCAAGCATTTCTGCCCGGTTATAAGTAGGAATCATTATGCTTACACTAAATTGCTTTTTTTTCATTTTTTCCTTGAAATTATTATATTTTTGAAAATGCCAAATCCGGCTCTTGCCTTGTTTTTTAATTCAGCGAGGGAGCGTGTTTTTAAAAGCTGTTTTAATATGTATCTTGGGGAGAAGTAATGCTTTCTATACACTGATTTTACTGATTTTACAAGCTCTTTTCTTTTGAGATGAGGATATTCTATTAAAGAGTCTGCTCCGGGGTCAATAGGAACATAATCCCTGTCTTCTGTCCATTTATTTTTTATAGCTCTTTCTCGAAAATCTGTTCCGGGGAAAGGAGTGCAGACAGTTGCATGAACAACCTCAACATCCATCTTCTTGACTTCATTAATTGTATTTTTTATTGTTTTTTTTGTTTCAAGAGGAGAACAGCCAAGAACAATATTCACTTCTGGCTCAATATTATATTTTTTTAAGTTATTTACGCATTTATGTATTGTCTTTACATCCAAGTCTTTTCTTACATCCTTTAAAATTTCCTGGCTGAAAGATTCTATTCCCAAGTCAATAAATTTCACATTTGACAAAGCCATTTCTTTGACAATATCTTCATCAGAAAGCATGTCGCATCTTGCGAGAAGAGAAATTTCTATTCCAAAATTTCTTATTCCTTTAAGTATTTTTATTGTCCTTTCTTTCCCCCATACAAACTGGTCATCGACTATAAATACTGACTTGTAACCCTGATTTTTTATTAATCTAAATTCCTGGATTATATTCTCCGGAGTTCTCATTGCAACAGGCGGTTTTTTCTTAAAATATTTCTTCCATTCAACTTCTCTTGCAAAACTTAATGAATTTGGAATGCAGAATTCACATCTGAATGCGCAACCTCTTGAAGTAAGCATTGTTGTTGAAGGAAGCTTCCTGAATTTTGGATTGAAATACTTAAATGGCTTGGCAATAAGATTTCTGTCTGGAAAAGGAAGTTTGTCAAGGTTTTTTATATAATTTCTTGGAGGATTGTTTATTATTTTTTTATTGAAAAAACTCAATCCTCTTATTTTTTTAAAATTTTTGTTTTTTCTTGAGAACTCGCGACACAGGGCAAGAAGAGTTTCTTCTGGCTCTCCCCTTACTATAAATCGATTATTATTGCAGTATTTTTCAGGATAGATTGTAGGGTCTGCGCCTATAAAAACTATTGGCTTGTTCTGCCATTTTTCTTGGATTATGTCTGCTGTTTTCAAGTCTAATTCTCTCGAAAGAAATACAGAATAAAAAACATAGACGTCTGCCTCTTCTTCTAAAGCTTCATTTAAAGTTTTTTCCTCAATTACACAATCTATAAATTTCACAGAAAAGCCGTTTTTCTTGAGATATGTTGCAGGATAAAGGATGAATATATTATGCTGAAGAAAAAAAGAGTAGTTGCAGCCAAATAACCTGTCCGGGTTTCTTTCTTTTGTCGGGGGAATTAGAAAGTGTATCTTCATTTTATTATTATTCATTTTTTTGATTTTTTATCTTAAATTTTTAATTTGTAAATTATTGTTGTTGGCTGTGCTGTGTCTTTTGAAGCAAACGCATTAACTAGCTCGATATCAGAATTATTTTGATACCATTTATAAACCCAATCCGGAGATTTTTCCCAGGCTGTTAAAATTACATATTTTGGCTTTTTTTCTTGAATGAAGTTATAGAATTCTTGTTGAGTTGAATTAAAATGAAAAGTGCTTCTTTCAGAATAATAAGTTAGTTGAGGGACTGCAGAGCTGATTATAAAATCTCCAGGAGATGAATTATCTTTTATCCACAAGCCGGCTGTTTTCAGGCTGTCATATGTATTTAACTTGAATTTTACTATTTCATCAGAATGAGAAATAAGAGAATATCCTCCTAGCAACAGAACTGCAACTATAACTATAATTGAAAGATACTTGCTGGATTTTTTTATAATGTTAAATATGCTCTCTGCTCCCAACCCTATAACAAGAAAGATTGCTGGAAACGCCATAAGAAAATACCTATCATCAAAAATATCAATTACAGAGCCGTAAAATAATAAAGCTATAATCAGCCATATTAAAATTAACAAGTAATTTGAGTATTTTTTTCCTCCTGAAAATACATCATCAAGCATTAAAAAAAGTTTGTAAAATGAAAGCAAGCCAATTATAAAGAGAGCAAACAAGAGAAAATTTAACAAGTAAAATATTCCTGTGAATGGCTTGCCTTGAAGACTGAAGAAAACAAGATTCATATACTTGAAAGTGACAGGAATTGCTGTACTAAATCCTCGGTATAATGTTGTTCCCTGCAGTGCATTTTGCAGATTCAAAAATAAATTTGTTCCGCTTAAAAAAGCAAAAATAAAGACAGGAATTGCAATAATAACAAAAATAAGCAGAGAGTAATTTAGTTTCTTGATTTTGAATGCTTCTTTTCTTTTTACAATCAGCAAAAATAAGATTATAATAAGAAGATAAAGAAGAGAGGTAAATCTCAGAAGATAACCTACTGCTGTAAGCGGGAAAATAAGAATAAGATAGTTTTCTTTTCCATGCTTCCAGTATTGAAGAAAAAAGAAGAAAATAAGCAAGCCGAAAAATAATTCAGGAGAATTTGTTCCAATTCTGTTTCCCCAGAACAAGTCAAGATAAAAAACAGAAAAAAGAAAGGTTGCGATTAATGCTGCTTTCTTGCTGAACAAGTTTTTTCCTACTACATAAACTAGAATAATATTTGCTATTGACAATAATATAAGAATAAATTTTATGAATCCAATGCCAAATCCAAAATAAAAAAATATTGAAGAGAAATAAGGAAATAAGAAAGGACGGAGCTGTGTCCAGCCAGTATCTGGAGTTCCCAAGGCTATATTTTTTGCCTTTAGCATGTATTCAGACTCGTCCCACCATAATGGCTGGTTTATAGTAAGAGAGAAAAAATATAATCTGAGTATTACTGCAAATAAAAGAATTGCAAGAAATGCAAGATTATGCCTGTCTTTAAGCCACGCTCTTATTTTCTCTTTTGCTTCTTCTTTGTTCATCTTTTTTTAAAAATTAATGAGTTTTTATTACTTTGCTTTGTATTTTTATTGGCTTTTTACTTTTTCTATTATTTTTGATGTTGAAATTCCCGCAATTAATCCTGTTATAAATATTTTTCCGCCATAATTTTCAATAATCCTTCTCTCATCTTGATTTATAGTATCAATAGTATAATCCCCTCCCTTAACATAAACATCTGGCTTGAGCATGCTTAAATATTTGGCAGGAGAATCTTCATCAAAAATTATTATAAAATCAACACATTCAAGAGACGCAAGAATTTCTGCCCTGGCTTTCTCGGAAATTACCGGCCTGTTCTTTCCTTTAAGCCTTTTTACTGATAAATCTGAATTTAAGCCTATAACAAGAAAATCACCCTGCTCCTTGGCTTTTTTCAAGTATTTAATATGCCCTTCATGAAGCAAATCAAAACAACCATTTGTCCATACTATTTTTTTGCCTTGCTGTTTTAAATCTTGAATTGTTTCAGCAAGTTCAGAAATTGATTTAATTTTTTCCATTTTATATCTTATTTATTTTTTTATCATATAAAGCCTTCATGGCTTCTTCTTCAATTCCAGGAGCAAGCTCAAATTTTTCAAGCTCTTCTATTGAAACCCACTCGAAATCAGAAATTTCAGAATTTATTTTTACATTAAAATTATCAACAAAAACAAGATATGAATTTCCTTTTACCAACTTGTTGCCTCTTTTGTAATTATATTTGCCTATTTTTTCTTTTATTTTTCTTACATCAAGATTAACTTCTTCTTTAATCTCGCGGATTAATGCTTCTTCCTCGCTTTCCCCTTTCTCCAAAATTCCTCCTGGAAATGCCCATTTTCCTGCATGCAATCCTGATTTTCTTTTAATTATAAGAAATTTATTCTTGTCAAGTATTATTCCGTTAACAACTTTTTCCATATTATTTATTTTTATTTAGTATCTTCTCTGCCTCATTGAATACTTGGGAGGCAGAAATGCTTTTCACAAGATTTTCATCATATAAGTCTGATTTTTCAGGAAAAAATTCTTTAAGCATAGGAGAGACTAATTTTTTCAGCAAATTATAATCTTCAATTTCATCAGGAGATGTGCAGAAAAATAGTCCTATAACTGGCTTGTTCAAAGCAAGAGCAACATGAAGAGCAAGGGAGTCTGAACATATCATCATATCACATATATTTACAAGAGACGAGAATTCCTTGTTTGAGTTTTGAGGATTATTAAGAAAAATTTTTATTCCTTCATTTCCAAGCTCTTCTGCAAATTTGCTGTATCTGTTTATTTCATCAGGGCCTCCGAAAAGCAGTATATTATACTCCTTTTTTCTTGATTTGATAATAAATTCCTTAACTTGAGAAGGATGCCATGCTTTTGACGGCCATCTTGGGCTTGCTCCTAAATGAATTCCAATAATCTTTCCTTTTATCATATTATTCCTGAGAAAATCCTGTGCGTATTTTTTGTCTTTTTTATTTAAGAAAATTTCTGATTTTTGTTTTTTCCATTCCAGTTCGGCAGCTTGAAACATCATTTCCTGATATGTTTTTTTGTTTGATTTTTTAAGCTCATCATCAAATAAAGTGTTAAGATAATATTCTGCGCCAAGATTAAAAGCAGCAGGAAAATTATCTTTCATATAAAAGCCGAGTTTTTTTTCTGCTGATATTTTTTCAGCCATCTGGCAGGCTTCTTCATCTATATCAAAATTAATTAAAATATCAAAAACCAGAGGTTTTTGGTTTATTTCTTCATTTGGAGTTAAAATTTTTTTGATGTATGGATTATCTTGAAGAAAACCAGCTGTATTTTCTTTTGTAATCCAAGAAATATCTGAATCAGGATATTTTTCCTTTAAGGCAGGAAGAATGCAGAGAGTCCGAACAACATCGCCCTTTGCTCCTAATTTTATGATTAATATTTTCATAAAACTTATTAACTATGTTAAATTATAAAGCTTATGAATAACAAATTCAGAGTATATATTGCAGGGCCATTATGCACTCAGGAAGAAAGGAATTTTCTTGAGAAAATTGATGAATTATGCAAGAAACTTGGATTAGAAACTTTCCTGCCTCATCGTGATTGTGGTTTATGGAAAAGTATGAAAGATATTAAGAGAATTGCAAGAGGAGACTTGAAAGGATTCAAAAACTGCAAATTTTTAATTGCAAGTCTGAATGGGTTTAATGTTGGGGCAGGAACAGCATGGGAGATGGGATATGCTTACTCAAAAAAAATCCCGGTTATAGCAATAAAAACAGACAGAAAGCCAGAAGAAAGCATAGAAGAAATTTCTGCAATTATTGCAGGAACAACAAAAATAACAACAAGCTTGAATGAACTTGAGAGCGAGATTAAAAAATTAGTCAAGAGTTTGTAAGACTTCTATTGTTATCTCTGCAAGCTTTCCAGGGGAAAGCTTGTCCTGTAGCATGGTTGGGACTATGATTACAGCTTGTCTGCCATGTTTTGCAATTTTCTTGGTTATTGTGAATTTATTGTTGTTCATTTTTTAACTAGCATAGGGTCTATTTGGTTTAATATAACTCTCTTCATCTCCTACAACTCCTTTAACATCTAGAATTACATCTTTCCTTTCAGTTCCAATATCCTCGAAGGTTTGTCTTATTTCTTCTAAAACATCTCCTCTTCTTAGAGATGGACTAAACTGCCCCAAAAAATCTTGATTTATACGAGGAATATCAATGAGATCTTCTTTGGCATATCTTCTATACATTTTAGGCATTTGCAAGAATGCTTTATAGTCAGGAGAACCAGGCAGTATGAGTTGTGGGCTTATTAAAATCCAAGTAACATTATTGTACTCCGCTAATCTTCTTGCAGATTCTGTTGTTCTTCTCATAGAATCTTTGGTTTCTCCTCTTCCTCCTAAAATAAAACTTGCATGAAGTTGTACTCCTTCATCCCTCATTAATTCTACTCTTTGTGTTAGACTTCCTGCATCTATTTCTGTCTTTCCAAAAACATTTCTCATCTCTGGAGTTGCAGATTCAACACCTGCCTGGAAAATAAGATTTGGACCATATCTCTGCTTTAATCTTGCTATATTCTCAGGAGTTATGCTTTCTGTTCCTATGAATAATCTAAACCAAGAATCATTTAGTCCGAGAGGAAAAGTATGCCCTAAATTTATAGTGTCTTGAACATTAAAGAATCCCCTCGCGCCGTATCTATCATGAAGCTCTCTTAAAACTTTCGCCTCTCTATCTTCTTCCATATTCCTGAATCCTAATTCATTTCTTCCGCAGAAAGTACAAATATCCATACTTGCAACAAGAGCATTATATTCATCAAAAGTATAAAATCTCTTTAAATCTCTTCCGCCCCTTTTTGCACATCCTTTTCCAGCATAATAAGTGACTGCTTTCCCAAATCCTCTGCTTTCTGTTTGTTCAAAGAATCTTTTTAAGTCAAATAAAGAGTAGTCTATATCTGGTAAATTATTTAAATGAGGTACATGTATTAAAGAAGGCTTATGAATTTTTCCGCCATTATCTTTGAAGGCAAAATTAGGAATTCCTTCAAAACAAGTATCTTCCAAAACACCTCTTTCTCTTAGTCTGTTTATAATAACAAACATTGGAATTTCTCCTTCATGAAGAACAACCCCATCAATAAAATCTCTGTTTGTAAGCATATTTATCCACATTCCTTCCTTGCCATTATCCCAGGTAGCACTAGAATGAACTCCGCCAAAAACAACAAAAGAACCCAGATCTTTTGCTAACCTAGCAATCTCGTATGCTTTTCTTTGACTAGCTATTGTAGGATTAACTCCTGTAATATTGGGGCAAAATCTTTTTGTTTCTCTTAATTGTTCTTCATGATTTAAAAGGGACCCATCTAAAATTTTTATATCTAATGAATCTCCGAATTTTTCCTTACAATATGTTGCTATTGCGCCTAATCCGAGTGGCAAAGAATATGTATGTGCACTAGTCACACTACATTCTACTTCCGGATATACTAACAATAATTTTGTTTTGTTCATTTTCAATTTACTCAGAATTAAACTTCTGAGGTGCTATCACCCCTACATTATCCATACATAGTTGCTCTATAAATCTTTGTTGTTTATAATTAACAACAACATTTAAAAACATGAATTGTCTGTAATTGTTATGGAAATTGAAAAATTAAAAGAAATTGGATTAAATGAAAAAGAAACAAAAGTATATCTTGCCTTGTTGGAAATGGGGGATTCTCTTGTTTCAGAGATTGCTAAAAAAACAGGCATTAATCGTAGTTTATTGTATACAATAATGTCTGATCTTGAAAAAAAGGGAATGGTTTCTTATATTTTGAAGAATAATCTAAGATATTACAGAGCAATAGAACCAATAAAAATTCTTTCCATACTCAAGGAAAAGGAGAAAAATTTTTCATCTATTCTTCCAGAACTCATAAAACTCCATAAACCCAAAGAGAAGAAGCCTGTAGTAGAGATTTTAGAGGGGAGAGAAGGGATAAAGACTATATTAAATGATGTCTTAAGACAGAAAAAAGAATGGTTTGCCTTTAATGTTCCTGGAAAAGGGCCAGAAATATTAGGATTTAAAGTACATTCTTTTGAGAAAGAAAGGCAGAAAATGAGGATAAAATTAAATGTTATGTGTGTAAGAACAGAAGAGGGCATAAAAAGAGGAGAACAATTTTCAAGAATGAGATATACTCGTGTGAGATATATGCCTGCAACTTACGAATCCCCTGCATCAAATTGGATTTATGGAGACAGAATTGTTATAATTTTTTGGTATAAAGAGTTTCCTTTTGCAATAAGAATAATTGATAAGAACCTAGCAGAGAGTTATAAAAACTATTTCAGAGTTTTATGGTCCACATTATCAATAAAGTAAAGTTTTGAAAAATTGCTAAAAGATAAGCTAGTCAAGAGTCTTAGTTGACTCAATTTTGGTTTCTCTCCACCCGTCTGCATATTTCTTGTTTCTCAACTCTCGAAAAGCCTTCATATAAAGATATAATCTTGCAAAGTATAGCTCAAGAGTCCATATAAACTCACGGAAATTTCTTGGCTGCTTTATTGCAAAAAAAGCACCTTCCTTAATTTCATTCCAAAATGATTTTGTTCTGGGCATGTCAGGGGCAATTTTATTAAGATTTTCGTGAGCCTTGATATTTCTTACTTTTTGAGCAAGCCAGTCTCCCCAATTGTCAGGATTTTTAACATAAACTTCTGCTTTTTCTGCATAGAAAATTTTATATCCTTTTTTCCAGAATAAAAAAGGAATAATGCTGTCTTCTGATGTCTCGAGAGGAAAATCTAAAATTACTGATTTGCGAATTGCAAACAAGTATCCTGAACATTCAAAAAACTTTTTTTCTCTTGATAATCTTTTTCGCGTCTTGTCTATCCCTGCAAAAGCAGTCTGCGCCCATAATCCATACTTTGAATTTCTAGAGTCGATAGAAACCGGCTTTCCTGTCACACATCCGATTTCCTTGTCTTTAAAAGCTTTAAGGATTTCAGAAACAGAATTGTCAGAAACATAAACATCCCCGTCTGTCATGATAAAAATATCATCTTTATTTTCAGAAGAGTATTCCTGAAATAGGAGATTGAGGGCATAGCTTTTTCCTTCTCCAGGGTCTAGAAAAAAGATAAAATTTTTGCTTTTAATATTCTTTTTTAGAAATTTTTCAACCTCTGGAAAAGGGTCAACAACAGTTATCCTAAAATTTTTAATTTTCTGCTTCAGAAAAGCATTTACTGCTCTTAAAGTTGACTTGGGCTCGTTATATGATGTTATTATTATATCTATCACTTTTATTTTATTATTTTATTATTTTATTATTTTATTTCTAATGGATAATCAGAAGGACGTACAAGAACTATTTTTTCCCCATCTGGCTTTTTTGCTTCTATCCTGCATTTCTGAACTCCTTGTTTGCCTATTCCAGACACTTCTATTGTTTCTATCACAAGAATCTCGCTTCCTATAATAATTTTGTCTCCTTTTCTTAACTCGCTGGCTTTTTTCTTCATGCCTTGACTAGAAAAAATAAACTTATAAACATTGTGAAAATAGAATATATATGAAAAATGCAATTGTTTTGTGCTCTGGCGGAATAGATTCTGTAACAACTGCTTACTATGTTAAAAAGAAAAAATACAGGAAAATTATAATTTTATTTTTTAATTATAATCAAAAATCAGTGAAAAGAGAAAGAGAATGCTCAAGAAAAACAGCAAGAAAGGTTGGGGCAGAATTTTTTGAAATTAATTTAAAATGGCTGGGAAAAATCTCAGGTTCTTTGATAAATAAGCCCGGAAAAATCAAGAAAATTGGAAGGAAAGAGCTAAAAGATACAAGAAAAGAAAGCACGAAGTATTATGTGCCATGCAGGAACACTGTTTTTATTGTGTATGCACTTGCCCTTGCCGAGTCAATGTTTATCAAAGAAAAAAAAATTTATGATATTTTTCTCGGGTTTAAGAATGAGGGAAGAGAAAGCTATCCTGACACAACAAAGGAATTTGTTTTTGAAATGAACAAGCTTGGAAAATTGGGAAATTTCAAGGGAAAAATTATTGCTCCATTGATAAGTATGGACAAGGAAGACATTATTTTGCTTGGGAAAAAGCTTGGAGTTAATTTTAAAAATACTCACTCGTGCTATGTAAAAAATATTCACTGCGGGAAATGCCTTGCGTGCATGCTCAGAAAAGAGGGATTTTATTGGAGTAATGAGAAGGATGATGCTATTTTTTCTCCATGACTATTACAAGTTTTGTAAAAAGCCTAAAATAAGATATCTTGACATTAAAGTATTTTGAAAATGCTTTTTTTACTCTGCTGGATGAAAGAGGATATTCATTTTTTGATTTTTCTCCTTTTATTTTTCCAATAAATTCTCTGAAAATTGTTATAGGATTGTATAAATTGGGCTCAATTGCAAAAACTTTTCCATTTTTCTTTAAAATTCTTGAAAATTCTTTTGATACTTTTGTCAAGTCTGGAAAATGATGAAGAGCGTTCGAGACAAAAATTATGTCCTGTGAGCTTGAAGGAAGATTTATTTTTTCTGCATCTGAAACAAAGAATTTTATTTTTGGAAATGCTGTTCTTGCTATTTTAATTGAGAATGGAGATAAGTCAAAGCCGGAAATGTTTTTATGTTTTTTATGAATAAGAGATGTAAAATATCCGCCGCCGCAGCAAACATCAATAATCTTGTCTTTTTTTCTAGGATAAATCTTTTCCTGAAAAAGATTGAAGTATAGATCAAAATTTTCGAAGTTTTTTGCCATATTTTTCTCTATTTTTACAGCTTCATCTAGACTCAGGCCGCGTTGTGTTAATTCAATCTCTGATTTCTTGTCTTGTTTCATTGTATAATCTTAGATATTTTTTTGCTATCGCATCCCAAGTATAATTTTTAGCTTTTTTTACATTATTTTCAGATAATTTTCCTGCAATTTTTGGATTATCAATAAGAAAAATTATTTTTTCTTTCAATTTTTTTATATCTCCATAATTCACAAAAAATCCATTTTCTTTGTTCATTTCGTATGGAACTCCATTGACAGGAGATGCAACTATTGGCAGACCGCAAGCCATTGCCTCAAATAATGTTAATGGAAGCCCCTCCCTAAAACTTGGCAGAACAAATATATCTGCTGCTTGATATGTCTTTGCAACTTCCTCCTTGTCGCGAGTTTCAGATAGCAAGAGAATATTTTTTTCATTTTCAATCATTTTTCTCACTGTTTCTCTCATGCCTTCATCAGGCCCGCGAATTACAAAAAATATGTCTCTTCTTTGCTTCAATATCTCGCGGGCTGCAAGAACAAACTTGTCAGGGCCTTTTGTAATATTTAATCTGCCAAAATATAAAACCATTTTTCCATTAATTTTATTTCTTTTTTTGAAATCATTTTTCAATTTTTTGAAGAGAAGATTATCAACTCCATTAGGAATTATTTCTATTTTTTCTTTTTTTCCTCCGTATTTTTTAATAAAATCAAGCTCCCAGGGAGTTATTGCTATAATTTTGTCAGAAAGAGCATATGATATTCTCATAAAAACATGATAATCTATAGGAAGTATTATCCTGCCAAATAATGAGCGGAAGCTTGATGTCCATGGACAATGGGTAGTATGAAAATGTTTTGCTCCTGATATTTTCGCAGCCAGAGCTGCAAGAAATACGTGGGGATGCCCTGTTTCCTGAGTATGAATAATATCAAAATCTTCTTTTAACAGCCGGAAAAAAATGGAGGGCCAGAGAGTTATAAAATTCACAAATCTTGCAATATGAAAGCATCTGTGAATATGAATGCCATCAATAATTTCTTCTTTTTTCTTAATTCTTTTTTCTTTGTCCCAGTCTGAGCAGAATATATGAACCTCATGCCCGTGTTTTGCCAGCCTTGTCCCAATTTCTTCAACCATTTTTGTGACTCCGCCTATTGCTGGCTTGTAAAATTCTGTCACGAATGCTATTTTCATATTTTATCCAGCAAGACATTTATAGTTTCTTGCATATAATTTATTTTTAATTTTTTCATTTTGGTATTTTTTGTTTATTTTTACTTTTTTATACAATAAAAATAATGATGAGCTCCTCCTAATCCAAAAAGCATTAAAAAAGAGTCAATTTCCCTAATTATTCTTGTTAGTATTGGATGCTGAGTTCCAATTGCTATTTTTGATTTTTTCATCTCAATTGTCCTAAAATCTTTTTCAAGGAGATTTTTTATTCTTGATTTTGTGAATGATTTTTCATAACCGCATTTCCAAATCCCAAATATCTGCTGGATAATCTTGGTTATAGTGAATATTGTAAATTTATTGGGAACATTTCCAATAAAAATGCCATTTTTCTTGAGAATTCTAGATATTTCACTCATTGCCTTCTCTGTTTCTGGGAAATGCTCAATTGAGCCTTCTGCAAGAACAATGTCAAAGCTTCTGCTTTTGAATGACATTTTTCTCAAATCTCCTAGAATTACTTTTTCTCCTCTTTTTTTTGCTATTTTTACTGCTTCAGGAGAAATATCTATGCCTTCTGCTTTTAATCCTAGATTTCTTGCCATTGTAACAAAATAACCAATTCCACAGCCAGCATCAAGAAGCTTTTTTCCTTTTTTTTGCCTTGAAAGTTTAAGAAGCCATTGAGTATTGAAATCATCTGATTTTTTTATATTTTTAAGGCTGAAATCATAGTTTTTGCTTTTTTCTTGATTTGCATGCTTGTTCCAAATTTTGCTAAGTTTAGAGGTTTCCATATTTATCATTATTGTCTTTTACATATAAACCTTTTTGCTATTGTAAATCCAAAAAGCTTGGAATCAAAATTTTTTATTATTGTGCAGTTTTCAAGCAAATTGTAACTTGAAAAGCCCTCGCCTGTCACGATGTATTCTGCATCTGAAATATTTTTTACGCTTATATTGTTTGTGTAAAGCAGGGGGGGCATTGCATAAAACGCAGAGGAAATATTCTGATTAATAAACATTGAAGCATTATATCCTGAATTTGCTGTTGCAATAAGTGCGAGTGTCCAGAGAGCAGAATAAATTATGATTCCTGCTGACATCAAGAAAAAATAAAAATTTATTTTTACAAACCTGAATGCAAGAAGCAGAATAAAAGGAAGAAGAAAAATTGTGTGCCTTATATCAACTATTGAAATTCCTCCTGATGCCTTGTAGCTGAATGATAAAATAATCAGAAAAGAAGCAAGAACAAGAAAAATCTCCTTGTTTCTGAAAAAATTAAGCTTTGAAATAAACAGAAGAAGGCTAATAAAAAAGATAAAACAAAGAGCAAGATAGATTTTCCATGGAAGAATATGATAAAAAAGAGGAATCCTTCCATGAATTGAGTATCCGCCCGGATTTGCAGAAGAGCCAAGAAATTCTATAGAGATAAATGCAAGAGGGATAAGGAGAATAAGAAGCCAGGAATATTTAAATGATTTTTTTGATATAAAAAATGGAAGAAAAGGAAATGTAAAAAATCCAAGAATATATAGAAGCCATGCAAATTTTTTTAACATGATTAAAGGATTAAACTGAAGCTCTATATAAGAGGAAACTAGTTTTGAAGAGCCGTAAAAATGTGAGTTGAACAGCAGCCATGAAAATAATGGAATTGCAATAATCAAACATGAAGCAATAATCTGCCAGTTAAATTTTCTTTGTTTTATAAAAAAATATGGGATTAAAATTGAAGTGGCAATTACATACTGCTTGAAAAAAAATCCTATTATGCAGAATAATGCTCCAAGCAGCAAGTAGTTTTTGTTTTTTTCGTATTTTAAAAAGAAAAGAAAGCTTAATAACATAAAAAGCAAAGCGGGCACATCTGTCATTGCAAAATGCGCCAGTTTCAGAATAGGAAAAGATAATGAAAGAAGAAATGCAAAGAAGCCTGAGATTATTTTGCTAAATCCAATCTGGCGCGCAAGGAAGTATGATGCTGGAAACAAGATTATTACTGAAAGAATAACAAGAATTCTCATTGAAAACTCTGAATATCCAAAAAGCTTGATGAAAAAAGCATTGATAAAAATATTAAGAGGAGGATGGCCCATTGAGCTTCCCATGCTTGACACAACTTCATTTAGCTTGTTCTCTGCTACTGCCTTTGAAAATTGCGCATATAATCCTTCATCAAGCAAAAACGGATGTGAAAATCCAATAATGAATGAAATTGCAAGATAAATTATAAATAATATTACAAGTAAAGTATTTTCGCGGGAAAAATTAAATTCTGCCATTTTTTATATCAAGAAGATATTTTAATTTTATTATGTTCAAGGTCATTTTCAAAGGGTCTACAATTTTCAGCTTTGAGCCTTTAACTGAATAGAGACTGACAGGAATCCTTTTTATCTTATATTTTTTTCTGTAAGCTCTTACCATTAATTCCACATCAAAAGTCCATCCTGCTGAAATGAGATTTGAAGCAAGATATCTGGCAGCATTTTTCCTGAATCCTTTTATCCCGCAGCCAGCATCCCAAATTCTCTCTCTGAAAAGCATAATAATAAATGCATTATAAACAAAGCTCATTAATTTTCTCAGAAAAGGCTCGGAAGAGTACCATCTTGAATCTTTTGAGCGCTTTGTGCCTGCTGCAACATCATAATTTTCAAGAGCGGAAAATATCTTTAAAATGTTTTCTGGAGGATATGCTCCATCTGAGTCCAAAAAAACAATTTTGTCGCCTTTTGCAGCAAGCATTCCGGTTTTAACAGCATATCCTTTTCCTTTGTTTATTGAATATGAAATAATCTTGATTTTTTTTCTGTATTTTTTCAAAACATCAAGAGTATTATCTGTGCTTCCATCATTAACAATAATGATTTCAAAATCTTTCAATTTTTTCCTGCAAAATAGTATTAGCTCTTCTAAAAAAATTCCAATTCTTTTTTGCTCATTATATGCTGGCAGCACTATAGAATATTTCATATTAATTTTTTCCCTGTAAAACTAAAAGGAAAACTGCAATTCCTGATTTAAACAGAGAATAAGCTTCCTTGACAGAGCGTATTCCAAAAAATTGCTTAATAATATATCTGGGCCTCATGTAAAAAGACTGATATGCTTTTATAAGATATTCTTCTATTTCTGCTGCAGACAAATCAGTAAACATCTCATTGTTGAAACTTTTTATATGAAGAACCTCAATATTCGCCTGAGTGCCATCATAATCTTTCAACTTGCCTTTTAATGTGTCAAATAATTCTGTACCAGGATAAACAGTGAGTATTCCAAAAGCAACAGTGTCTGGATCTATTTCTTTTGCAAATTTGATTGTTTTCTCGACTGTTTCCCTGTTATCTCCGGGATTTCCTATCATAAAATGGGCATGGGTTTCAATTTTTGCTTCCTTTGCCCATTTAAAAGTTTCTCTTACTTTTTCAAGGGTTATACCTTTCTTAATATTATTCAAAATTTTCTGATCTCCGGATTCCACTCCAAATAATATTACCCTGCAACCTGCTTTTTTCATCAGCATCATTGTCTCTTTATCAAGCATACCAATTTTTCCATTGCATATCCATTTTAATTTTAATTTATCATTAATCATTCTTGTGCAGATTTCTCTTACTCTTTCCCTGTCAAAAGTAAAAATTTCATCCCTGAACCAGACTTCTTGATATCCTCTTTTTTTCAGATATTTTAATTCTTCAAGTATTGAATCATTACTTCTTCTTCTTATTTTTATTCCAAAAAAATAAGGAGCAGTGCAGAAAGTGCATTTTGAAGGGCATCCGCGTGTTGTTTCCACAGTAGTCCAGTTTTTATATTTTACAAGCGGATTGTAATAATTTATATGAAATATAGGCTCTCTGTCAGGATAAGGCAGCTGACTCAAGTCCATATGCTCATCAAAAGGATTTATTATATATTTTTTCCCTTTTTTGAATGCTATTCCTTTTATTCTGCTAAAATCTTTTTTTGAATTAAGCACTTTAATTAGATTTAATATTGGAAATTCCGGCTCTCTTCTGACAACAAAATCAATCACATTGTTTTCCAAGCTTTTTTGAGGCAAAAAAGTAACATGAGAACCAAAAACAATTATTTTTAGTTGAGGATTTTTCTTTTTTATTTCAGACATCAATTCAATATCATCATTAAAAGTCATTGTTGCAGTCTGAGTAATAATATAATCTATTTTTTTCCAGTCAAATTTCTTGAATAATTGGGAATGGCTTATTTTCTCGCCTTGCGCATCAAGAAATACTGTTTCAAATCCATTTTTATTCAGAAGCGTATTTATATAAAGCAATGGAAGCGGAGGATATTCCATTAATCCCACTTTTCTGCCCCTGCACCATGCACCATAAAGCACATCTTTTGAGACTGTTTCTCCTTTTTTACTTCCAAGATTTACAACAAGAATTTTTTTTGGCATATTATCTTATTATGTGTGGTGTTTAAAAACTTTGGTTATTATTTAATTCCTCATAAACTTTTTCTAACTTGACGGCAATCTTTTCCCAGAGGAAAGCTTGGGCTTTTTTAAGGTTTTCTTTCTGCATTTTTCTCCTTAATTTGTCATTTGTCAGCAGGATTTTAATATATTTCTCAAGGTTTTTTAAATTATTAAACTTGTACAAAAATCCATTTTCTTTTGAAACAAGAAACTTGCTTCCTTCTGTGTCTGTTGATATAACTGCATTTTCTCGCGCCATTGCCTCAATTAAACTTATGCCAAATGCCTCCCACTCGCTTGGAAAGACAAATATTTCTGAAATATCAAGCAAGGCAAGAATGTCTTCTCTTTCGTCCTCTGGAATTTTGCCTGTAAAAATTACATTTTCTATCTTGAGCTTTTTTATAATCTCTTGAAGCCTTAACAAGTCTCCTGCATCTTCGCCAATCACAAGAAAAACAATGTTTTTTTTGACTTTTAACAAATTAGGCATTATTTTTATTATCTGATCCAGTCCTTTATATTTTTGAATTCTGCCAAGATAAGATATTATAAATTTTCCTTCTAGCTTGTATTTTTTTTGCACTTGCTTTATTTTTTTCAAGCTTATTTTTTTAAATGTTGATTTTTGTATTCCATTCGGCACAAAAATTATCTGCTCTTTTTTAACTCCAAAATTTTTCATCCAGCTATATTGATAAGGATTAACCATTATAACTCTATCAAAGCGTTTGTTTACAAATTTTATAAGCGGCATGTAGATTTTTTTTAAGATTAGCGCGGATTTTGAATAGCTTGATTCATTTAAAGCCATAAAAGGGCCATGTGGCGTGCAGACAAGCTTTGTTCCTTTTAATTTTTCAAGCAAAATAACTAAATCCTGCTGGGGAATTCCAAAAGTATGCACATGAAGAATGTCAAGATTATATCTAAGAATATCAACAATTGAAGGATAAAAGGCAAAATAGTATTTGTATCTAAACCACGTCCTGTATCTGTGAATTTTTATTCCTTTATACTCTTCTTTTAGATTTTCAATAATCTTGTTATTTTTCCTGTCGCTTGTGAATATATGAATTTCGTGCCCTTTTTTTACAAGCTCAATGGCAAGATTCAGGCAGTTAGATTCTGCTCCTCCTGTAAATGGATAAAAATAAGTTATAAGAAAGCCTATTTTCAATTTTTTATTCATTTTATTTTTTATTTCACAAATCACACCACGCTCGGCTCGCAATCTGGCTCGATATAAGCACAAATATTTGCCTCGCCAAATTGCTCGTGATGAGCGTGCCCAAACCGAAGGTTTGGGTTTGTGTGATTTGTCTATAATTTAATTGATTATTTTTTATTATTTATTGCCTCTTCATAAACATTTATAAATCTGTCTGAAATTTTATCCCATGAATATTCAAGAGCTGTTTTGACTGAATTTTTTCTTATTCCCTCAAGATTGGATTTTATTGATTTTATTTTTCTTACAATTGTTTCTGGCTTGTTGTTTTCAAGCAAAAAGCCATTCTTTCCATCTTTTATAACATCTGCAATATCACCAACTTTTGTTGCAATTGGAATGCATCCGCAAGCCATTGCCTCAAGCATTGCTATAGGCAGGCCCTCAAACTCAGAAGGAATGACAATAAAATTTTTTTTATTTAATATTTGAGGAAGCTGTTCCTGTGTTTTATATCCAAGAATCCTGCAGTTTTTTCTCTCGCTGCATAATCTTTCCACTTCTTCCTGCAGCGGGCCAAGGCCAATAATATCTAAATTATATTCTGGAAGAGAAGACATCGCTCTAATTAATTTATCAGGAGCTTTTTGCTGAGTAAATCTGCCTACAAAAACCAAATTATTTCCTCTTCTTGCTTTTTTAAATTTGAATTTTTCTGCATCTATTCCGTTTGGAATTATTATACATTTTCCAAACTTGCTGTAAAATTCAAAAGTATCTTTTCCGAGGCAGATAACTCTTTCTGCCCTTGATGCAGAAAGAGCTTCAAGCGGGTAGTATAATGAAGAGAATATTATGCTAAATATATTCTGCCCCTTTAATTTGTAAAGTTTTCTGAAACCATCTGAATGAATTCCATGGGCAGTGCAGACAAATCTTTTTCCTGAGAAAACAGCAGGAATTGCATGAGTAATCAAGCCCTCTGAATTTATTATATCTGGATTTAGCTTTCTAATTAATCTTATTAAGTCAAGAACAAAAAAAATCTCAAAGAAAAATCTCCAGAATAAATAAACAGGCTTCCAGAGTCCTTTAAAATCTTCAATTTTCCTGTGATTAATTCCAGTATGATAAAAATCAACTCCTTTAATTCTAAACTTGTTTTTTTCTCTTGTTCTTGATGAAATTATTGAAACTTTCCAGCCTTTTCTTGCAAGAGCTTTTGATAATTCAAGAATATGAGTAGGAACTCCTCCTATTGTCTGGGGAATAGGCATTAGCTCAATTATGCAGAGATGCTTCATATAACAGGATAAAAAATATCATTTATAAGATTAATGATATTAGATTCTATTAAGAAATACTCTGTTATTAATATTCAACAGAAAGGTTATATTAATATATAAAATGCGATTAGATAAAATTCATAGAAAAATGCATAAATAAACTAACTGCGACGATACTGCTAAAAGATGATAAATGGGAAAAGCTTGGAAAAAACGGGCATGAGTATGTCAGGAAAAACCATGAGTTTGATGCTGTAATTGACAAGCATATAAATAATTCATTTAAGGTGCCGTATATTAAACTCAAGACAACAGTATCTTTCAGGGCAAGTCTCACAATATGGATGAAAATTTTTATTATCAAGCAAGCTTCTTCTTATATGATTAATCATATTATTATTCCAAATCTCATCAAAGCTAGATTTATTTAGATTACCAACACTAATTGTATTTTTTTCATGAACGATGCCTAAACAACAAGGAATTACATCCCCATTCCATTTAATCCAGACCACATTGAATGGATTAGTGCAAGAAAGAAATTTATTTTCTAGCGGGGGAATACTTAAAATAAGCTTATTTCTTTTTGCTATATCTTGAGCTTTTTTAAAGTACCTTTCAGCAAGCCGAAGATTATCTTTATGTTGTAAACTCTGTGAAATTAGATTTTTTGAATAAATATTTAGGTGCCTTACCGAGAAATAATCAATTTTTAGGGTGGATGCTATCTTTACAAGCCCGGGTAATTCCTTAATATTATCTCTCATAGCACAAAAATTTATGGCTATTGTAGGAGACAGGAGATTTTTCTTTGCTTTTATCTTATTAATCTGTCGAATATTATCAAATATTTTTTCAGAAGATACCCCTCTTATTTTCTTGCAACTCTCAATTCCGTCTATAGAAAAAACTATCTGATCTACTCTCATTAATTTTTTAATATTTTCTGGAGTAAATAAAGAACCATTAGTATATAATTGTACGAAGCAACCCTTTTTGTTGCATCGATCTAAAATCTTGAATATATCTTTATTTAGCAAAGATTCTCCATATCCATTAATTTGAACATTCATACCCTTGTGTAATATTGGTTCTACCTTATCTACAAAAAAATCAAAAGACATATCCCCAAATTTGTTTTTTTGAGCATCCCAATAGTTTCTTGCGCATTCAATGCATCTTAAATTGCATCTATTTGTCAATTCAATACCTATAGTATCTGGGTAAAGAATGTTTTTGCCTAATTGCTTAAAACTTTGGATTGCAATAAATTTTTTTATTTTAGAAATAGCCCTTTTTGTAAGAGTTCCAGAATTATCAAATCTTAATTCATATGACCA
Source organism: Candidatus Pacearchaeota archaeon (assembly GCA_016866995.1). Lineage (GTDB taxonomy): Archaea > Nanobdellota > Nanobdellia > Pacearchaeales > GW2011-AR1 > VGKQ01. The sequence goes on along the minus strand of VGKQ01000005.1, from coordinate 205 downwards.
TCTCTTTAAATCATTTAAATCTATCATTTTTATTAATAAAAATGAAGATTTATAAACTTATCTGATGCTGGAGCTATGTGTGTTATCCAGAAATAATGTTACCTCGATAACACACATAAGCTCTAATAAACAAGAAGAGCTTATGAAAAAGCTAAATACCAAAAAGATAAAATGGATCGTAAAGGAGGGCGATAAGAGAGAACAG